>NZ_WWKH01000758.1:0-7956 GCF_009865595.1 Streptomyces sp. SID1328
CCGCGCTCCCAGGGGGCGGAGCCGTCGACGTCACGGGTGCCGGCCCACAGGTCGACGACCCGGTGCCCGTCCCGGTACACGGCCACGGCCGCGCCCCGCTCACCGAGCCGGGCGAAGTTCGCCGCGAACGCCTCCGCCACCGGCTCGAAGCCCTCGGCCACCGTACCGTTCACACGCACATCCACGCCGCATTCCTTTCCTCGCCCGCACTCACGAGTGAAACACGGCCGTACGGCCTTGGATTCCTCGGCCCCGAGGGGCCCGGCAGACCTCGAGGCACCGACCCCCTACGCGTCCAGCGCCACCGTGCGCGGATCGAACCCGAACGGCAGCTCCAGCCGGTGCGCCCGCATCAGCGCGTCGTCGGAGAGCAGCTTGCCCGTGGGACCGTCGGCGGCGATCACCCCGTCACTGAGGATCAGCGCACGCGGGCACAGCTCCAGGGCGTAGGGCAGATCGTGCGTGACCATCAGCACCGTGACGTCCAACGCCCGCAGAATGTCCGCCAGTTCGCGTCGTGAGGCCGGGTCGAGGTTGGAGGACGGCTCGTCCAGGACGAGGATCTCCGGCCGCATCGCCAGCACCGTCGCCACCGCGACCCGGCGCCGCTGCCCGAAGGACAGATGGTGCGGGGGCCGGTCGGCGAACTCCGCCATCCCGACCTGCTCCAGCGCGGTCCGCACCCGCTCCTCCAGCGCGGCCCCCTTCAGCCCGGCCGCCGCCGGCCCGAACGCCACGTCCTCCCGCACGGTCGGCATGAAGAGCTGGTCGTCGGGGTCCTGGAAGACGATGCCGACCTTCTGCCGGATCTCGGCCATGTGCCGCTTGCCGACCGGGAGTCCGGCCGCGGTGACCGTGCCGGTGCCGCCGGACAGGATGCCGTTCAGATGCAGCACGAGCGTGGTCTTGCCCGCGCCGTTCGGCCCGAGCAGCGCGACCCGTTCACCGCGCGGGACGGTGAAGTCGACGCCGAACAGGGCCTGGTGGCCGTCGGGGTAGGCGAAGGCGAGGCCGGAGACTTCCAGCGACAGCGGTGCGGTACTCACAGGAACCATCCCAGCAGACAGACGACGAGGGCGGAGCAGGGCAGGGCCAGCGCGCGCAGCCACTGGTCACGGGTGGCGGTGACTTCGTCGATGACCGGCATCGACCCGGCGTAACCCCGGCTCACCATGGCCAGATGCACCCGCTCGCCACGCTCGTAGGAGCGGATGAACAGCGCGCCCGCCGACTTGGCGAGCACCCCCCAGTGCCGTACCCCCCGCGCCTCGAAGCCGCGCGACTCGCGGGCGATCCGCATCCGGCGCATCTCGTCGGTGATGACGTCGCCGTAGCGGATCATGAAGGAGGCGATCTGCACCAGCAGCGGCGGCAGTTTCAGCCGCTGGAGCCCGAGCAGCAGTTCGCGCAGGTCGGTGGTGGCGGCGAGCAGCACGGACGCGGCGACGCCCAGGGTGCCCTTGGCCAGCACGTTCCAGGCGCCCCACAGGCCGTTGACGCTCAGCGAGAGCCCGAGGACGTGCACCCGCTCGCCCTCCGCGACGAACGGCATGAGTACCGCGAACGCGACGAACGGCACCTCGATCAGCAGCCGCTTCAGCAGGAACCCGGCGGGCACCCGCGCCCGGTGGGCGACACCGGCCAGCAGCACCGCGTACACCCCGAACGCCCACATCGCCTCGCGCGGGGTGGAGACCACCACCACGACGAAGGCGAAGACGGCCGCCAGCTTGGTGTGCGGGGGCAGCCGGTGCACGGCGGAGTGCCCGTGCCGGTAGAGCTTGTGGGCGTGGCCGGCACCCATGTCAGACGCTCGTGTTCGCGGGAGAGGCGTCGTGGTCGCGGCGGCGGCGCACCGCCCAGAAGACCGCGCTGCCCGCGACGACGGTGACGCCGACACCGATCACGCCCGCGAGACCGCCGGACAGCCGGGCGTTCGCCACGTCCTTGACGCCGTAGTCGGCCAGCGGGGAGTCCGAGGAGTGGTGCGGCTCGGTCTTCTTGTCGATGCCCTTGTCGTGGGCGACCTTCTCCAGGCCGTCCGGGTTGGCGGAGGCGTAGAAGCTGACGAACCCGGCGAGGACCAGGGAGGTCACCAGGCCGGTGATCCACAGGGTGCGCCGGGAGGTGCGGGCGGCGGCCGGGGCCGGGGCGGCGTCGGGGGCGTCGACCAGCTCGCCGTTCACCCGGAGCCGGAGCCTCTGCCGCAGTCCGCGCGCGCCGTACACGAGGTCGGGGCGGACCGCGACGACGGCGGCGACGGTGAGCGCGGTGATCACGGCCTCGCCGATGCCGATCAGCACATGGACGCCGATCATCGCGGTGGCCACCTTGACGATGGACACGTCGGTGGTGCCGCCGATCGCGTAGATCAGCGTGAAGACGACGGCCGCGGCGGGTACCGAGAGCAGCGCGGCGACGAAGGAGGCGGCGGTGATCGAGCGCCGGGAGCGGGGCAGCACCGCGAGCAGCGCCTTGAAGACGGCGTACGCGACCACGGTCGTGACGATCGCCATGTCCGTGATGTTCACGCCGAGCGCGGTCAGCCCGCCGTCCGCGAACAGCACGCCCTGCATGAGCAGCACGACCGACACGCACAGCACGGCCGTGTAGGGGCCGACGAGTATCGCCGCCAGCGCTCCGCCCAGCAGGTGGCCGCTTGTCCCGGCCGCCACGGGGAAGTTGAGCATCTGTACGGCGAAGATGAACGCGGCGACCAGGCCGGCCAGCGGCGCGGTGCGCTCGTCCAGTTCGCGGCGGGCGCCGCGCAGGCTCACCGCGAGGGCGCCCGCGGCGACCACCCCGGTGACAGCGGAGGTGGGGGCGTCGATGAATCCATCAGGTACATGCACCGTTCAATTTTAAGCGCTTGTTGCGAATGCCTTGCAAGAGCGAGGTGGTCTCGCTTCCCGTCCGGCCCCCAGGGGCGGAAATCGGAAAATATGCGACATTAGAGACGAAGCGGCTTTACGGCCTTCGTGGCGGTCACTGAACGTGAGAGGGCGATCCGATGTCCGTAGTCGAGCAGTACGCACGCGCCCACATCGTCACCGACGCGGAGGACGACCCCGACGCGGTACGCGTGGTGCTCCGCTACGACCCCGACGCCGACCCCCTCTCCGTCCAGGTCGGCCTGCCCGGCCCCGCCGAGTGGACCTTCTCCCGGTCCCTGCTGGAGGACGGTCTGCGCGCCCCCGCCGAGAGCGGGGACGTACGGGTCTGGCCGTGCGGGCGCGTGCAGGCGGTCCTGGAGTTCCACTCCCCCCAGGGCGTGGACGTGGTCCAGTTCGACATGAAGTCGCTGACCCGGTTCCTGCTGCGCACCTACACGGCCGAGCCCGTACGGAACTGATCAGCCCCCGAGCCTGAGCAGGGTGGCGACGATCGGGCCGGCCGTGTCGCCGCCGTGGCCGCCCGCCTGCACCACCCCGGCCGAGGCGAGGTCGCCCCGGTAGGCGGTGAACCAGCCGTTGGGCTTCTTCTGGTTGTCGACCTCGGCCGAGCCGGTCTTGGCACCGTAGTCCGGACCCAGCCCGGACATCGCCTCGGCCGCCGTACCGTACGCGGCGGTGAAGTTCATCAGCTCGCGGAGCTGTCCCAGCGTCTTCGCCGACATCGTGCGGGACGCCGTCGCCAGCGTGCGGTGGTCCACCGAGGGGGCCACCAGGTACGGCTGGTGGAAGGTGCCGGTCTTCACCGTCGCCGCCACCGAGGCCATGTTCAGGGGGTTCATCCGCACCCCGCCCTGCCCGATCAGCGAGGCCGCCATCTGCGCCGCCGACTGCACCGGCACCGAGCCGTCCAGCGTGGGCACGCCGACCGACCAGTTGTTCATGGAGAGGCCGAAGACCTGCTGGGCCTGCTTGGTCAGGTCGTCGTTCTTCAGCTTCTTCGCCTGGCTGATGAAGGCGGTGTTGCAGGAGCGGGCGAAGCTCGCCTTGAAGGTGCCGTTCTTGATCTCGAAGTCGTCGTCGTTGTGGAACTTCCAGCCGCCGAAGGTGAAGGTCTTCGGGCAGGGGTGCTTCCTGTCCGCCTCCGCCAGGCCCTTCTCGATCAGCAGCGAGGAGGTGATCACCTTCATGGTGGAGCCGGGCGCCAGCGAGCCCTGGAAGCCGATGTTGAAGCCGTGGCCGCTGTTGGCGACCGCGAGGATCTCACCGGTCGACGCGCGCAGCGCCACCACCGACGCCTGCTCCCGCTTGGCCACCTGCTGCTCGGCCGCCGCCTGGAACCCGGGGTCCAGCGTGGTCTTCACCGTGCCCGGCGTGCCCTCGCTCAGCTCCACCAGCGTCTTGTCCGACAGCCCGGCCTTCTCCGACGCCTTGCCGCGCACCACGCGCAGCTCCACGCCCGCCTTGCCGCCGGCCGTCTTGCCGTACTTCTCCCGCAGGCCGTCCAGCACCGATCCCAGCGAGGGGTACGCGGTCACGGTCAGCTCGCCGCCGGTGCGGTCCAGCGCCCTGACCGGCGGGGTGCCGGACGCGCCGGTCACCAGGGTGTCGCCGTCCCTAAGCTCCGGGTGCACCACGGCGGGCTGCCAGCCGACCAGGGCCGCGCCGTCGCTCGCCCGCCGCACCACGGTCAGCGAACTCCGGTATGCCAGCGGCTTGCTGACGCCCTGGTAGGAGACGGTCGCCTTGACGGAGAAGGGCACCTTCGCGCCGGTCGCCCTGCCCGCGGTGAGGGTGACGTGCTGCAGGCGGGCGTCCTTGGTGTAGCCGGTGAGCAGCGCGGTGGCGGCCTTGGTGTCGTCGGTCGCGGCGGCCGCCTCGGTGACCCGGCCCTGCTGCCAGGCCGTCAGGAAGCGGGAGCTGACCGTCTTGACCTCCAGCGCGCTGGGCGGCCCGGTCCTCACGCTCTTGTGGTCGGACAGCGTGGACGCCTCCTCGGCGGACGCCCCGCCGCCGTACAGCGCGTAGAGGCCGAACCCGGCGCCGCCGACGACGAGGGCGATCATGCCGCCCAGTACGGCGGGTTTCCTCTTCGGCCGTTCGGCGGCACGCCTTCTCTTGCCCACAGTCCCAAGTCCTCCGCGCTCTCCCCGGGGTCCCCGCAGCCCTCACACGTCCCCAACGACCTCAACAGCCTAGAGTCCCCGCGGACTCGGCCGATCTCAGCCCGCACTCCGTAGCACTCTTGCGACAATAGGACCGGCGGCGTCGATGCCATGCCCGCCGTCCTCCGTCATCGCGGCCGCCGCGATGTCGTCCCGGTATCCGGTGAACCAGCTGTTGGACCGTGACTGCCCGTCGACCTCCGCCGAACCGGTCTTCGCCCCCACGTTCCCCCTCAGCCCGGCCATCACGCCTGCCGCGGTGCCACTGCGCGCGGTGCGGTTCATCATCTCCCGCAACTGCTGGGACGTACCCGGCGCCAGCCCGCGGGCGGTGGCGGCCCGGCGGCCGTCCAGGCTCAGCGGGACGATCACCGGCTGCCGGAAGGTGCCGGTCTTCGCGGTCGCCGTGACCGACGCCATGTTCAGCGGGCTCATCTGGACCTGGCCCTGCCCGATCAGGCCGGCCGCCCGGTCGGGGCCGTCCGGTGAGGGGACCCGGCCGTCGAAGGAGGGGACACCCACCTTCCAGTCGTCGCGCCCGATGCCGAACCGCTGCGCGGCCTCCGTGGCCAGCGAGTCCGCCTTCACCTCGTCCGCGAACTTCACGAACGCGGTGTTGCAGGAGCGGGCGAAGCTCTCGGAGAGGGTGGCGTTCTCGTTCGGCGCCAGGCCGGTGAGGTTGGTGAAGGTCTGGCTCTGCCACACGGCCGACGGCGGACAGGGCGCCGGGCCGTTCGCCGAGGTCAGGCCGGAGTCGATGAGGGTGGCGGCGCTGATGATCTTCATGGTGGAGCCGGGGGCCAGCTCGCCGAGGAAGGCCGCGTTGAAGCCGTCGTCGCGGTGGTTGGCGAAGGCCAGGATCTCGCCGGTGCTGGGCTGCACGGCCGCCACCGAGGAGTTGGTGTAGTCGGTCACGGCCGCCTCGGCCGCCGCCTGGGCGCTCGCGCTGAGGGTGGTGCGCAGCTTGCCGGGCCTGCCCTTGACCAGGGTCATCAGCGTGGTGTCGGCCACGCCGCTGCCCTCGTGCCGGACCACCAGCTCGACCCCGGCCCGGCCGCCCGTCCTGTCCCCGTACCGCTTGCGCAGCTCGTCCAGGACCGGGCCGAGGGAGGGGTACTTCTCCTTGGTCAGCACCTGGCCGTCGCGGTCCACGGCGTCGATCTGCGGGGTGGCGGACTCCTCGACGGTCAGTGAGTCGCCCTTGGCCAGCTTCGGGTGCACCAGCGCGGGGTCCCAGTCGACCAGCGGGCGGTGCGAGTTGACCCCGCGCACCACGGTCAGCCGGCTCGCGTACGCCAGCGGCCGGGTCTCCTTCCCGTACGACACCGTCGCCCGCACCTCGAAGGGCACCGTGTCCCCGTTCGCCCTGCCGGGGGTGATGTGCACGCCGGTGATGTGCGCGTCCGACCCGTACGCCCTCAGCAGCGACTCGGCGTCCTCGGGAAAGTTGGTGAGGTTCGCCGCCTGCTCCGGCCGGTCCTTCTCCCAGGCGGCGAAGAACTTCGCGGTGGTCTGCTCGACCTCCTCGCGGCTGGGCGGCCCGGTCGGTACGGCCTTGACGCCACCGGTGGCGGTGGTGTTCAGCGCCGAGGCGATGTTGTACATGCCGTACCCGGCCCCGCCCAGCATCGTCACGCACACGCCGCTGATGACCGCGACTCTGACTCCCTTGCCCATGAAGCGATTCCTCCCCGTGAAGTCCCCGTGGTAGCACCGGATTCCTGAACGTGTTCAAAAGTGGGTGCGGACGGAACTGTATGTGCTCCACAGGCAGTTGGGGTGGCCGTTTCCGATACTTGTCCGAACGGAGACGTTGAACGGCGCACGCACGAGGGGCGGGCCCGGACGACGTGCGTACGCCCGGACCCGCCCCGTCCCCGCCCGTCCGCCCGGCTCCGGGGTGCGTGACCGGAGCCGGACCCCACGCATACGGGGACCGTGACGGAGGCTCTCCCCCCGGGGCCTCCGCAGACGAGAAAACCCCACCCGCCCCCGCTCACTCAACCGACCCCGCTCCCAGCCCATATGGGGATTCGCCCCCATTTGCCGGTGGCGCCGACGGTGGCGTTCGACTGGCGCGTTCCCCTGGCGCTTCCGGAACCCCCAGGCAGCGCCCCTAGGGGGGTGGCGAAACCTGGCGTGTTCCCGCCCGACTGGCCGAACCGACCAGGAACGGCGAGTACGCGCCCGGTGCCCAGTTGCCGCAGATCAGGGACCTGGTGGAGGGGGGCGAGGGCTCGAAGTCCACGGTCCATGCGGCCTACAAGGCGTTGGAAGCCGAGGGGCTGGTCACGTCGTCGCGTGGACACGGCACGGTCGTCCGTGAGCGGGCCCCGCTCAAGCGGCTCGGCATCGCGCGATACGACAAAGCCAAGTGGCGAGACGGCGATGAAGTGGCGTTCACCGCGGACCGCGTGGCGTCCGGACGTGCGTACAAGCGAAATGAACAGACTCAGACCGTCAGCCGTGTGCCAGCCCCGGCCGCCGTCGCTCAGGCGCACGGTCTGCCGGAGGGCGCGGAGGTCTACGCACGTGCGCGCGTGGTCAAGGAGGGCTCACAGCCGACACACACGCTGACTGAGAGAGTGAGGCTCTTCCATCATCGGGCTGAGCTCGCCAAATGCAGGGTGAGGACGGCCTGGACGAGGCAGGTGATCCGGGTGGTCGAGCACCGGAGCCTGCGAAGGAGCCGCCAGGACTTGAGGGCGGCCATGGCCTGCTCGACGAGGGCGCAGCACGAAGCCTCTGGTGGAGACGGATTTCTTGGTCGAAAACCCATCTACCAGGGGCTTCACTCGTCTGTCAGCCCAACTGCCTGTCCACCCCGACAGGTTGGAAAGAGCTCACTGACCACCCCCGGACACCCGAGCGCCCCCGCCGTGGCAGTCGGCGGGGGCGCT
>NZ_WWKH01000759.1:0-13277 GCF_009865595.1 Streptomyces sp. SID1328
ACGGCCGGCGCGGGGCGATCCGCCGGGTGCCGGGCGCCCGCGCAGGGCCGCTGCCGCACCGGCAGGCCGGTGGTCGTGGCGTACACCGTGGTTCTGTTCACCGTGGTCGTCCCTCCCCCAGTGGGCTCAGGTCATCCCCTGCCCAACTCATGTAAAGAGAAGGTAATGCGCGGGGTCGCCGCGCGGGTCCCGGAACGGCCACAGGCATGTCACAGCCGGTGGCCCCTTCAGGGCCGGGCGCCGCCGTGCGATGATGTGCCCGCCAACTGCATACCGGCCGTTTGAATCCGCGCGGGAGAGTCCCCATCCGGGGCGCCGAAGGAGCAAGTCCCTCCCTTGAATCTCTCAGGCACCGTTACCGCGCGGGCGAGGCACATCTGAAAAGCGGGCCGCTGTCGCAGTGGCTCCACCCAAGGTGCAAGCCAGTGACCGTGCGGGTCATGGCGAACCTCTCAGGTTCCGATGACAGATGGGGAGGAACGTTCCTCGCCCCATCCCCCGTTGCCCTGGGAGACGACCGATGAGTAGCACAGACCCCAACGCCCCGCGCCATACCGCGCTCGACGCCGTGCACCGCTCGCTCGGTGCGACGATGACCGACTTCGCCGGCTGGGACATGCCCCTGCGCTACGGCTCCGAGCGCGACGAGCACCAGGCGGTGCGTACCCGGGCCGGGCTGTTCGACCTCTCGCACATGGGTGAGATCACGGTGACCGGCCCCGGCGCCGCCGCCCTGCTGAACTACGCCCTGGTCGGCGACCTCGCGTCGGTCGGCGTGGGCCGTGCCCGCTACACCATGATCTGCCGCGCCGACGGCGGCATCCTGGACGACCTGATCGTCTACCGGCTGGCCGAGCACGAGTACATGGTCGTGGCCAACGCCTCCAACGCCCAGGTCGTGCTGGACGCGCTGACCGAGCGCGCGGCCGGCTTCGACGCCGAGGTCCGCGACGACCGCGACGCCTACGCGCTGCTCGCCGTCCAGGGCCCGGAGTCCCCCGGCATCCTCAAGGCCGTCACCGACGCCGACCTCGACGGCCTGAAGTACTACGCCGGGCTGCCCGGCACGGTCGCGGGCGTCCCCGCGCTGATCGCCCGTACCGGCTACACCGGCGAGGACGGCTTCGAGCTGTTCGTGAAGCCCGAGCACGCCGTCCGGCTCTGGGAGGCGCTGCTGGAGGCCGGCTCCGCCGCCGGTCTGGTGCCGTGCGGGCTGTCCTGCCGGGACACCCTGCGCCTGGAGGCGGGCATGCCGCTGTACGGGCACGAGCTGACCACCGGGCTGACCCCGTTCGACGCCGGTCTCGGCCGTGTGGTGAAGTTCGGCAAGGAGGGCGACTTCGTCGGCCGCGAGGCGCTCACGAAGGCCGCCGAGCGTGCCGAGGCCCGGCCGCCGCGCGTGCTGGTCGGCCTGATCGCCGAGGGCCGCCGGGTGCCGCGCGCCGGATACGCCGTCGTCGCGGACGGCAAGGTGATCGGCGAGGTCACCTCCGGTGCCCCCTCCCCCACCCTCGGCAAGCCGCTGGCCATCGCCTACGTCGACGCCGCGCACGCCGCCCCCGGCAGCACCGGTGTGGGCGTGGACATCCGGGGCAGCCACGAGCCGTACGAGGTCGTGGCGCTGCCCTTCTACAAGCGCGCCAAGTAGACACTGGCACCGGGTCCGGCCGGTCCCCGGCGTGACCCTGCGCACATTCACCCGCTCTTCATCGGTTCGAGCCCTCTTCCCCGGACGAGCACGTCCTCGCGTACAGGAGAATTCAGGTCATGAGCAACCCGCAGCAGTTGAGCTACAGCAAGGAGCACGAGTGGCTGTCGGCCGCCGAGGGCGGTGCGTCGACGGTCGGCATCACCGAGCACGCGGCCAACGCGCTCGGCGATGTGGTCTTCGTGCAGCTTCCCGAGGTCGGCGCCGAGGTCACCGCGGGCGAGTCCTGCGGCGAGCTGGAGTCCACCAAGTCGGTCTCCGAGCTGTACTCCCCCGTCTCCGGTGAGATCACCGAGATCAACCAGGACGTCGTGGACGACCCGTCGCTGGTGAACTCCGAGCCCTTCGCGGGCGGCTGGCTGTTCAAGGTGCGCGTCGCGGAGCAGCCCGCCGACCTGCTGACCGCCGACGAGTACACCGCCTACATCGCAGGCTGAGGAGCCGGAAGCCGTATGACTGACGTCCTGAACACGCCCCTGCACGAGCTGGACCCGGAGATCGCCGCCGCGGTCGACGCCGAGCTGCGCCGCCAGCAGTCGACCCTGGAGATGATCGCCTCCGAGAACTTCGCACCGCTCGCGGTGATGGAGGCGCAGGGGTCGGTCCTGACCAACAAGTACGCCGAGGGCTATCCGGGCCGCCGCTACTACGGCGGCTGCGAGCACGTCGACGTGGCCGAGCAGATCGCCATCGACCGGGTGAAGGAGCTGTTCGGCGCCGAGTACGCCAACGTCCAGCCGCACTCGGGCGCCTCCGCCAACCAGGCGGCGCTGTTCGCGCTGGCCCAGCCCGGCGACACCATCCTCGGGCTCGACCTGGCGCACGGCGGCCACCTCACCCACGGGATGCGGCTGAACTTCTCCGGCAAGCAGTTCAACGTGGTCGCGTACCACGTGGACGGCGAGACCGGCCTGGTCGACATGGCCGAGGTCGAGCGGCTGGCCAAGGAGCACCGCCCCAAGGTGATCATCGCGGGCTGGTCGGCGTACCCCCGGCAGCTCGACTTCGCCGAGTTCCGGCGGATCGCGGACGAGGCCGGCGCCTACCTGTGGGTGGACATGGCGCACTTCGCCGGTCTGGTCGCGGCGGGGCTGCACCCGAACCCGGTGGAGCACGCGGACGTGGTGACCTCCACCACGCACAAGACGCTCGGCGGTCCGCGCGGCGGCATCATCCTGGCCAAGAAGGACTTCGCCAAGAAGCTGAACTCCTCGGTCTTCCCCGGTTTCCAGGGCGGCCCGCTGGAGCACGTGATCGCCGCCAAGGCGGTCTCCTTCAAGGTCGCGGCCTCGGCGGACTTCGCGGAGCGCCAGCGGCGTACGGTGGAGGGTGCCCGCATCCTGGCCGAGCGGCTGACCGCGCCGGACGCCCGCGAGGCCGGGGTCAACGTGCTCTCCGGCGGCACGGACGTGCACCTGATCCTGGTGGACCTGCGTGAGTCGGAGCTGGACGGGCAGCAGGCCGAGGACCGGCTCCACGAGGTCGGCATCACGGTCAACCGCAACGCGGTCCCGAACGACCCGCGCCCGCCGATGGTCACCTCCGGCCTGCGGATCGGCACGCCCGCCCTCGCCACCCGCGGCTTCACCGCCGAGGACTTCGCCGAGGTCGCGGACGTGATCGCGGAGACGCTGAAGCCGTCGTACGACGCCGAGGCGCTCGCCGCTCGGGTGCGGGTGCTCGCGGACAAGCACCCGCTGTATCCGGCGCTGGGCGAGTAGTACCCCGTATGTGTTACCCGGGTGCCCCGCCCACTGCCGGTGGGCGGGGCACCCGTGCTGTGTCCGCATCACGTTTTGTATCTGTTCGTATTGAGGAGTCACCGTGGCCGTCTCGGTCTTCGACCTGTTCTCGATCGGCATCGGCCCGTCCAGCTCCCACACGGTCGGTCCGATGCGCGCGGCGCGCATGTTCGCCCGCCGCCTCCGCAACGAGGGCCTGCTGGACGCCGTCGCCGCCGTCCGCTGCGAGCTGTACGGCTCGCTCGGCGCCACCGGCCACGGCCACGGCACCCCCAAGGCGGTGCTGCTGGGTCTGGAGGGCGCCTCCCCGCGCACGGTGGACGTGGAGGGCGCCGACGGCCGGGTCGGGGCGATCCGCGAGGCGGGCCGGCTCAGCCTGCTCGGCGAGCACGAGATCGCCTTCTCCTACGACGACGACCTGGTCCTGCACCGCCGCGAGACCCTCCCGTACCACGCCAACGGCATGACGCTGTGGGCGTACGACGCCGCGGGCGAGGAGCTGCTGACCAAGACGTACTACTCGGTCGGCGGCGGCTTCGTCGTCGACGAGGAGGCGGTCGGCGCGGACCGGATCAAGCTGGACGACACGGTGCTGAAGTACCCGTTCCGCACCGGTGACGAGCTGCTGCGGCTCACCAGGGAGACCGGGCTGTCGATCTCCGCGCTGATGCTGGAGAACGAGCGGGCGTGGCGCACCGAGGAGGAGATCCGCGCGGGCCTGCTGGAGATCTGGCGGGTGATGCGCGAGTGCGTGGCCCGCGGCATGTCCCGCGAGGGCATCCTGCCGGGCGGCCTGAAGGTGCGCCGCCGCGCCGCCGTCTCCGCCCGCCAGCTCCGTGCCGAGGGCAACGCGCTCGCGCACGCCATGGAGTGGATCACCCTCTACGCGATGGCGGTGAACGAGGAGAACGCCGCGGGCGGCCGGGTGGTCACCGCGCCCACCAATGGCGCGGCCGGCATCATCCCGGCGGTGCTGCACTACTACATGGACTTCGTGCCCGGCGCGGACGAGGAGGGCGTGGTCCGCTTCCTGCTGGCGGCCGGCGCGATCGGCATGCTCTTCAAGGAGAACGCCTCCATCTCCGGCGCCGAGGTCGGCTGCCAGGGCGAGGTGGGCTCCGCCTGCTCCATGGCGGCGGGCGCCCTCGCCGAGGTGCTCGGCGGCTCCCCCGAGCAGGTGGAGAACGCGGCCGAGATCGGCATGGAGCACAACCTGGGCCTGACCTGCGACCCCGTCGGCGGCCTCGTCCAGATCCCGTGCATCGAGCGCAACGGCATGGCCTCGGTGAAGGCGGTCACCGCCGCCAGGATGGCCATGCGGGGCGACGGCTCCCACAAGGTCTCCCTCGACAAGGTCATCAAGACCATGAAGGAGACGGGCGCGGACATGAACGTCAAGTACAAGGAGACGGCGCGGGGCGGGCTCGCGGTGAACATCATCGAGTGTTAGGCCCGGCCCGCTGAATACTGGGGATCATGCGTACCGACTTCGATCCCTCGGCCATGGCCCCGCACGCCTTCTACCGGCTCCTCACCTCGGTGGTGGTGCCGCGGCCGATCGCATGGGTCTCCACGGTCCCCAGGGACCACCCGGAGCGGCCCAACCTCGCGCCGCACTCGTTCTTCTCGGTCTCCTGTGTGCAGCCGCCGATCGTGCAGTTCACCTCGGTGACGCGCAAGGACTCGCTGCGGAACGTGGAGGAGACCGGGCAGTTCGTGGTCAACCTGGCGCCGGAGGGGCTGTTCAAGGAGATCAACGACACCGGGACGGACTTCCCGTCCGACGTCAGCGAGTTCGGGGCGGTGGGGCTGGAGCCCGAGCCCTCACTGCGGGTGAAGCCGCCTCGGGTCGCGGCCTCCCCGGCGGCGCTGGAGTGCGAGCTGCACAGCCTGCTGACACTGGGCGACTCCACGGTGGTGTTCGGCCGGGTGGTCCATGCGGTGGTCAGCGAGGAGGCGCTCGCCGAGGACGGGCTCCCGGACATCGAGCGGCTGCGCCCGCTCTCCCGGCTGGGCCGCGACGAGTGGGGCACGCTCGGCGAGGTGCTGGACAAGCCCCGCATCCGCTGGCGCGACTGGCAGCAGGGCGAGCGGAGCTGAGTTTCCCTGGACAGCGCTCACATCGGCGAGGTATTGCTCGTCGCGCCGCAGCGGCGGTGACGGGGGTAGGCTCGAAACAGCACCCGATTGCTCACCTTTTGTGAAGGGGCTGCTGATGTCGACCGTTCTGTGCGTCCTCTATCCCGACCCACAGGCAGGATATCCGCCGAAATACGCACGGGACGAAATCCCGGACGTTGGCTGGAATGTCAACGGTCGTCCTGCCCCCGCACCCAAGGGCCCCCTCGGATTCAAAGCGGGCGAACTGGTCGGGTGCGTATCGGGTGAACTCGGGCTGCGGGGCTATCTGGAGAAGAACGGCCACCAGTTCATCGTCACCAGCGACAAGGACGGGGAGCAGACCGAGTTCGACAAGTATCTCCCCGAGGCCGAGGTCGTCATCTCGCAGCCGTTCTGGCCGGCGTATCTCACGAAGGAGCGCCTGGCGAAGGCGTCCAAGCTGAAGCTGGCGCTCACCGCGGGGATCGGCTCGGACCATGTCGACCTGGACGCGGCGGCGCAGGCGGGGGTCACCGTCGCCGAGGTCACCGGCTCCAACAGCGTCAGCGTGGCCGAGCACACGGTGATGATGATCCTGGCCCAGGTGCGCAACTACCTTCCCTCGCACGGCATCTCCACCAACGGCGTCTGGAACATCGCGGACTGCGTGGAGCGCGGCTACGACATCGAGGGCATGAAGTACGGGGCGGTCGGGGCGGGCGGCATCGGGCTGGCCGTCCTGCGGCGGCTCAGGCCCTTCGGACTGGAGCTGCACTATCACCAGCGGCATCAGCTCGATCCGGAGACCGAGAAGGAACTGGGCCTCACCTTTCATCCGGATCTGGAGTCGATGATCACCGACATCGATATTCTGAGCCTGCAATTGCCGCTGTATCCGTCCACGAAGAACATGCTGAACGCGGAGACCCTCGGCATGATGAAACGCGGCACGTACGTCATCAATTGCGGGCGGGCCCAGCTGGTCGACCGGGATGCGGTCGCGGAGGCTCTGCATTCCGGCCACATCGCGGGATACGCGGGAGACGTCTGGTATCCGCAGCCGGCGCCGGTCAACCATCCCTGGCGCACCATGCCGTTCAACGGCATGACGCCCCACATTTCCGGGACGACGCTTTCCGCGCAGGCCCGCTATGCCGCCGGAACGCTCGACATCCTCCAGTGCTATTTCGAAGGGCGGCCCATCTGCGAGGAGTATCTCGTCGTCGACACGGGAAATCTCGCCGGGTCGGAGCCCGGTCGCAGGAATTGAAAGTAAGGGTTACCGCGCGCTCAGCCGCCGCTGTCCAGCCCCCACGCTTCGGCCAGCAGCGAGAACGAGCGGGCGCGGTGCGCGGGGTCGTGGGTGTAGGTCGTGATGATGAGTTCGTCGGCCTCCAGGTCCGCGACCAGCGCCTCCAGCTCGGTGACGACCGTCTCCGGTGAGCCCACCGCGCGTACCTGCTGGAAGTCGTCCACGAACCGGGCGACCTCGGGGGCGATCACGGTCCCGAGGTCCCTGACCGGGGGCCGCAGCGGGCCGCGCCCGCCGGTGTAGATGCCGGCGGCCATCTGCTGGGCGGTGGTGAACAGGTAGTGCGCCTCCTCGTCGGTGGGGGCGACGAGGACGTTGACGCCGACCATGGCGTACGGCTGCGGGATCTCGGCGGTGGGGAACTCCGTCGAGAAGCGCGAGCGGTACAGCGCCAGCGCCTCGTGCCGCATCTGCGGGGCGAAGTGCGAGGCGAAGGCGTACGGCAGCCCGAGGTAGGCGGCGACGGCCGCGCCGTCGAGGCTGGAGCCCAGCATCCACAGCGGGACCTCGGTGCCCTGGCCCGGCACCGCCCTCACCTGGGGTCCCTCGCCGTCGCGGGAGCTGAGGTAGCGGTGCAGGTCGACGACGTCCTGGACGAACGTGTCGGTGGCGGCGCCGCCCCGGCGCAGCGCGGCGGCCGTCGTCGGGTCGGTGCCCGGTGCGCGGCCGAGGCCCAGGTCGATGCGGTGGCCGTACATCTCGGCGAGGGTGCCGTAGTACTCCGCGACCATCAGCGGGCTGTGGTTGGGCAGCATCACGCCGCCCGAGCCCAGCCGGATGCGCTCGCTGTGCTCGGCGGCGCGGCCGATGAGCAGGGAGGTCGCGGAGGAGGCGAAGGTGACCACGTTGTGGTGCTCGGCGTACCAGTACCGGTTGTAGCCGAGCGCGTCCGCGAGCCGCACCAGCTCGACGGACTGGTCGAGCGCGGTGCTCGTGTCCGTGCCCGAGGCCACGGGTACGAGGTCGAGGATCGACAGCGGAACGCGCTGAGTAGTCATGTCGGCGCCACAATCATCGGGAGCGGAATGCCTCCCTGCGAACGTTTCACAGGCGGGACCGGCGCGCAATCAGAGCCGGAGCCCGGAGGTGCCCGCTGCCCGCAGTCGTACCGGACAGCTACAGAGGATCGAAGTCCTCCAGGTCAGGGACGTGGCGCCCGACCTCTTCGCGACGGTCCGTGCGGGCGAGCCGCCGGTCCCACCCGTCACG
The DNA here is from genome assembly GCF_009865595.1 of Streptomyces sp. SID1328. NCBI lineage: Bacteria > Bacillati > Actinomycetota > Actinomycetes > Kitasatosporales > Streptomycetaceae > Streptomyces > Streptomyces sp. SID1328. Next base: position 8,072 of record NZ_WWKH01000759.1, read on the forward strand.
GCGTGCCCCCTCACAGAAGCGGGGAAGATGGCGCCGGACCCGGCGAACTGACACCCAACTCCGCACCTCTTGCACGAACTTGACTTCCTCAGCTGGGGCGAAGAGACTCGATCGAGTCTGGTGTGGTGTGCCCGGACGCCCCCCTCTTCACTCTTCTCCCCCTCCCTTCCGTCCCGCCGCGATGGAAGACGTCGTCGTCGGCTCGGGTCCGCCAGCCAGGAGAACACATGTCTCTGACCCTCCAGTTCACCGTCCGCAGCGACAAGGGCCTTGTCCGGGAAGTCAATGAGGACTCCGTGTACGCGGCGCCGCATCTGCTGGTGGTGGCGGACGGGATGGGCGGGCATGCCGGGGGCGAGGTGGCCAGTTCTGTCGTCATCTCCCACATGGCCGAGCTGGGGCGGGAGCGGACGCGGGCGGAGCCCATGGAAGCGTTGCGCGAGGCGATACTCGCCGGGAACCTGGCCATCGCGCAGGCCGTGCGGGACGCGCCGCAGCTGAACGGGATGGGAACCACCATCACGGCGGTCCTGATGGAGGCCGACAGCGATCAGTTCGTCGTGGCCAACGTCGGGGACTCGCGCACGTATCTGATGCGCGCCGGTGAGCTGGTACTGCTGACGCGTGACGACTCCCTGGTGCAGACCCTGCTGGATGACGGCCGGATCACCCCCGCCGAGGCTCTCGCGCATCCGCAGCGGTCCATGGTGACGAAGGCGCTGGTCGGCGGGGAGCCGCTGAGCCCGGCCCTGTTCCGTCTGGAGACCCTGCCCGGCGACCGGTTCCTGCTGTGTTCGGACGGGCTGAGCGATCTCGTGGCCGAGTCGGAACTGGCCGAGGCGCTCGGCCTGCCCAGCCGGGACGAGGCCGCCGACCGCCTGATCCAGCTGGCCCTCGGCGCGGGCGGCAACGACAACGTGTCCGTCGTCGTCGCGGACGTCGTCCACGACGACGCCCCTGCCGACGCGCCGGTCATCTCGCGCGCCCCCCTCAAGGAGGAGGAGGCTCCCGAGCGCCGGGGGCGGACGGGCCGCGCCGTGTTCGTGCTGGCCGCCGTCGTGGTGGCGGCGGCCGTCGCGGTGTACCTGTTCAGCTAGGGGCGCCCGTCCGCTGCTGGAAGGCGCAGCCCGCGTGGGCGCCGGCCGCGTACGAGATGACATCGGCGCGGCCGGCGGGCAGGCCGCGCAGGAACGCGCCCGCGTAGCTGCGGCCGATGAGGAAGGCTCCCCAGTTGAGCACCCATGGCTCGTCCGCGCACCCCTCCCCCGGGAAGGGTTCCGGCAGCGGGGTGACCAGCTCCTGCACGATGTGCGGGGTGGCCAGGGCGCGTTGGAGGCTCGCCGCCCACTGGGCGTCGCCGACGCTGCGGCCCAGTACGGTGCCGGAGCCGCCGAGGCCGTGCGCGGGCTTGATCACCAGGCGGTCGCGGTGGTGGCGGCAGTACGCGAGGAGATCGGTCGGTTCGCCCGCCACGCGGGCCGTGCCGGGACGCAGTTCGTGGGTCCAGGGGAGCAGGCGGCCTACGAGGTCCCGCTCACCCGCATCCAGGGTGTCCTGGCAACGGTCCTCCCAGAGGAGGGCCAGTGCACGCTTGTTACCGTGCATGGAGGTGCGCAGCGGGGAAAGTACGGGGACGTCGCAGCGGGCGAAGAGGTCGAGCAGGGCCTCGGCTTCGCCCAGGGCGGCCGTGTCGGCGGTGAGCTCACCCAGGGTGAAGTAGCGGTACACCAGGTCGACTTGACGGCCGTCGACCACCAGGCGGCCGCCGGACTCGCGCGCCTGGCCGGTGTGGCAGCCGAACGCCTCGACACCGTGGGGGGCGAGCAGCCCGGCCAGAGCGGTGATCTCGGGCTCGGTGGCACGGTAGCCGGAGGGGCAGTCCATCAGGGCGACCCGGCACGTCTCCCCCGCCCGGCCCGCCGCCTCCCGCATCTGCCCGGCGAGCATGGCGACCGTGTCGGGGAAGCCGAGTCCCTCCGCCGCGACGAACGCGGCCAGCTCCGGGTCGGCCAGCGCGAGCCGGTTCAACTCCGTGATCTGCAGGCCCCCCAGGGCGCTGCTGATGTTGAACTCAAGAAGCCGGAAACCGACCTGGTCCCGGTACAGATCGGCACGGCCGATCCGGCCCGGCGCGGCCACCGGCGGCCGCAGGGCGAGACGCGCCTGCTCGGGCCGCAGCCCGACCGCGGCCGCGAAGGCGTACGGGTCCCCGTCGAAGAGCCGCTCCGGCAGGCCGAAGAGCAGATCGGTCACCCCGTTGAGATCCCGCTCCAGTCGTCCGGCCTCCCCCTCCGTGAGAAAGACGGGCCGGCTGAGAAAACGGTCCTCCAGAGCCCGGCGCACGAGGTCCAGCCGGTCGGACTCCCGGAGGGCGAGCGGGCGTCGCCCGGGTCCGGCCAGGTAGCGAGTGGTCAGGGTGGTGGGCGGGGCGGTGGTCATGGTGCGGGCGTCTCCTCGCCAGGTACCGGCTGCGTGGTGATGTGGACCTTGGCGATGGCCGCCCGGGCTCGTTCCAGGGCCTCGTCCGCGGTGGCACCCAGGGCTGTCAGGGAGCCGCAGCGGTCCTCGGAGCTGCTCAGAGTGGGGACCGTGTCGCCGGGGGCGGTTTCGGGGTCGGTCTGCAACACGCCCGGACTCGTCGCGGCCGCCTGCCAGCCGGTCACCTCCGTGACCAGGCCGGGGGGTGCGGTCAGGAACCAGGTCGCGGCCGCGTCTGCGGTGGGGACCTGTGGGGGCGGCTGTACTCCGGCCGTGTGCGCCGCCAGCAGGTCGCGTACGTCCGCGCCCGTGACCTCCCGAACGAGGTCGATGATGCCGTCGCCGCCGGGGCGGTCGTGGGACTCGACGACGCGGGGGCCGGCGGGGGTGACGATGATCTCGGTGTGGGCGGGGCCCTCGGTCAGGCCGACCGCGTCGAGAAAGGCGCGGGTGGCGGCCACCAGGGCCGCGTGGCGGGCGGAGTCGATGCGGGCGGGTACGACATGGCCGATCTCGACGGCGTTGTCACCGGTGAACTTCTCGGTGACCGCCAGCACCTGGTGCACCCCGCCGCGCGAGAACGACTCCACGCTGTACTCGGGGCCGTCCAGGAACTCCTCGGCGAGCAGCGCGTCCGGCGTCTCCGCGACCAGCCGTGCGGCCCGCTCCACGTCGGCGGCGGAGCGCAGGACTCGGATGCCCTGGCTGCCCGAGCCGTCGCGGGGCTTGAGCACGACGGGCAGCCCGGCACGCGCGGTGAAGTCGGCCAGGTCGTCGGGCGCCCGCATCAGCGCGGCCCGTACGGCGGGCGAGCCGGGCGTGCCGTCGAGGACCTCGCGCATCAACGCCTTGTCCTTGAGCAGCAGCACGGTCCGCAGCGGGTTGCCCGCCAGGCCGAGTGCGTCACGGATGCGGGCCGCAGTGGTCAGGAAGCGTTCGCGGACGGTGACGACCCGGTCGAAGGGCACCGCCTTGTGCAGGGCCAGGACGCGGTCGAGCCACACGTCGCCGTCGTCGTCGGACAGCAGCAGCGCCTCGTCGCAGGCATCACGGTGCCCGGGGCCGAACTCGGCGAGCGTGCCGCCGTAGACGACATGGCAGCCGTGGGCACGCAGGGCCTTGGGCAGCCGGGTGCCGCCGCCCAGTACGAGGACGGTGCGGGGGGCGGTCTCGGTCATACGGAGTCCTGGGTGAGCGCCGGGTCCTTGGTGACCCGTGGGACGACGGGATTGAGGGGCACGGGCCGGGCCCTGCGCGCGGTGTACGGGGCGGCGGAGGCGACCAGGGCGACGAGGACGCCCAGCAGCAGCCAGCCGCCCACCGGACGCCAGTCGGGGCCGGGGGCGAGGCAGAGCGTGGTCAGCGCCAGCGGGGCTACGACACCGGTGACACCCCGGCCGAGGGAGAAGAAGCCCTGGTACTCGCCGTGCGAACCGTCGGGTGCGAGTTCGTAGCTGAGGCCGTAGCTGCCGGCGGACTGCCACAGTTCGCCCGCGGTGTGCAGGGTCATGCCGACGAGCAGCAGGCCCAGCGCGGCGAGCTGCGCGGAGGCGAAGACCGCGCAGGCGATGGCGGCCCAGCCCACGAGCAGCACCCAGCCGGAGCGGCGCACCACACGCGCGGCGGTGTCCACGCTTCCCGTGCCCCGGGAGAACGGCACCTGGAGCAGGACGACCAGCACCGTGTTGGCCAGCACCACGGCCGAGATGGTCCACTCCGGGGCCCTGGTGTGATCGGCGATCCACAGCGGCAGGGCGAGGGAGAGCACGTCGTAGTGGATGCTGGTAAGGCCACAGACCAGGGTGACCAGGGCGTACGGACGGTCGCGCAGCACGGTACGGCGGGCGGGCGCCGAGGGGCCCGTGGGCGCCGGACGGACCGGGGGCACCTTGCGCAGGGGCAGCGCGGCCAGCACGTAGGCGCAGGCGTTGAGCAGGACGACGGCCAGGTAGGCGGCGCGGGTGTCGGCCGCGAGGGCGAACGCGGCGAGGGCGGTACCGATGCTCAGGCCCGCGTTGGTGACCGACTTCAGCAGGGCGCGCAGCCGCACCCGCGCCTCTCCGACGCCGACGCTGCTGATGACGGCACCGCGCGCGGCGGCGCCCCCGCGTTCGGCGACGGTGGCCACACAGGTGACGGTGATGAACGCCCACAGGGAGTGCACCAGGGCGAACGAGGCGGTGGCGAGGGCCTGTCCGGCCAGCGCTGCGGCATAGGTGCCGCGCGCGCCGAAGCGGTCGGCGATCCGGCCCGCCGGGACGGCCGCCGTCAGCCCGGTCAGTCCGGCGACCGCGAGGCCGACGCCGACCTGGGCGGCCGAGAGGCCGACGGACCGGGTGAAGAACAGCGCGCTGACCGGGAGAAGGAGTCCGCTGCCGGTCTGGCCCACCAGGGTGGACAGGGCGAGTGCGCGCGGCGCTCCCCGCTCCGGCAGCAGGGCTCGTATCCGGCCTGACCCGCTCCCTGACGGTACGTCAGTCATGCTCGCCCTCACCGGTGAGCCGGGCCAGTTCCGAGAGGACCAGGTCGGCGTGGTGCTCGGGGTCGGGCACGGGGTGGATCAGGGCGCGGACGGCGCCGGTGCGGTCCAGGACGACTCCGGCGCGCTCGAAGAGGACGCGGCCCTCGGCACGCACCTCGGGTACGCCGAGGGCGCGGCCGAGGGCGAGGTCCGTGTCGCCGATCAGCGGGTAGCCGAGGGCGCGTCCGGCGGCGAACTCCGCCAGCT
>NZ_WWKH01000760.1:0-8844 GCF_009865595.1 Streptomyces sp. SID1328
GGGGTGACCCGGATGCCCCGGCGTCCCCGGATTGCCGGGCCGGTCCGGCGGGGTCCCATGCTCCCGCCCGTGCCCCCCGTTCCCGCACTGGTCGCCCCCCGCCGGATTCCCCACGCCGATCACATCGACGCTGTTCCCGCACAGGTTGACCGGCACGTCCACCGGCACCTGGACGGTGTTCCCGGAGCCCACTCCCGGTGAGCCGGTGCTGTGGGCGCCCGCGTGCGCGCCCCCCGACGCACCGCGCGCCCCGTTGCCGCAGGCGTTGCCGGCGGCCGGGTTGAGCAGGCCCACCACGTCGACGGTGTTGCCGCAGACGTTCACCGGTACGTGGACCGGGACCTGCACGGTGTTGCCGGACAGTACGCCGGGCGAGCGGGCGGCGGAGCCGGCCGCGCCCGCGTCGGCGTGCGCGTATCCACTGGCCGCCGCGATCACTCCGGTCGCGGCCGCCATCGTCATCAGGCCCTTACGGGTGCCCTGTCGCATGTTCTGATCCCCCCTGGGATGTCCCTGCTTCGACTGGGTGCGGAACCGGTCGGCCCCGGAGCGCGGAGATCGCGCTTCCGGGGCCGACGGTTCGCTGAAGACGCCTTGTGAACGGCTGACGTCAGTCGTTGACGCAGGCGTTGCCGAAGACGGGGTTCAGGAGCCCGATCACGTCGACCGTGTTGCCGCAGACGTTCACCGGAACGTGCACCGGCACCTGGACGACATTGCCGGACAGGACGCCCGGCGAACCCACGGCGGCACCGCTGGCACCGGCGTCGGCGGCGGCCATGCCCGCGCCGGCGAGAACCAGTCCACCAGTGGCGACCGCGGCAGCGACGACCTTCTTGATCATTATTCCTCCTAGTTGGAAACGCGGCCCCAAGGTGCGGGGTCACATCACGAGTAACGAGGAGGGAGTAATCGGGCTACGAGCTTATCGTCGCATTCACTCTTCTCAGTTGATCTCGTACGCCTGCCTGATTACCCGCGGCGGCATCCGTCACGAGGCGTCGATGAACCGGTCGAGCACCCGCACGCCGAACTGGAGCCCGTCGACCGGAACCCGCTCGTCCACGCCGTGGAACATCCCGGCGAAGTCCAGCTCCGGCGGCAGCTTGAGCGGCGCGAAGCCGAAGCCGCGGATGCCGAGGTCGTCGAACGACTTGGCGTCCGTGCCGCCGGAGAGCATGTACGGCACCGCACGCGCGATCGGGTCCTCGGCCAGCAGTGCGGACTGCATGGCCTCAACGAGGGCACCGTCGAAGCTGGTTTCGACCGCCTTGTCCGCATGGACGTCCGAGCGCCGCACGTTCGGGCCCAGCAGCCGGTCGAGGTCGGTGAGGAACTCCTCCTCGTGGCCCGGCAGGAAGCGGCCGTCGATGTGCGCGGTGGCCTCGCCGGGGATGACGTTGACCTTGTAACCGGCGTTCAGCTGGGTCGGGTTGGCGGTGTTGCTGAGGGTGGCGCCGATGAGCTTGGCGATGCCGCCGAGCCTGGCGAGGGTCGACTCCATGTCCTCGGGGTCGAGTTCGGTGCCGAGCGCGTCGCCGAGTTCGTCCAGGAAGGCGCGGGTGGTCTTGGTGACCCGTACCGGGAACTTGTGGCGCCCGACGCGGGCGACCGCCTCGGAGAGCTCGGTGATGGCGTTGTCGCGGTGGATCATCGAGCCGTGCCCGGCGGTGCCGGCCACGGTCAGCTTCATCCAGTGCATGCCCTTCTCGGCCGTCTGGATCAGATAGAGCCGCCGCTGCTCGTTCACCGTGAAGGAGAACCCGCCGACCTCGCTGATCGCCTCGGTCACGCCTTCGAACAGCTCGGGGTGGTTGTCGACCAGGTACCGGGCACCGTAGGTGCCGCCCGCCTCCTCGTCGGCGAGGAAGGCGACGACGATGTCGCGCGGGGGCTTGCGCCCGCTGCGCAGCCGGTCGCGGACGACCGCGAGGGTCATCGCGTCCATGTCCTTCATGTCGACGGCCCCGCGCCCCCACACGCATCCGTCGGCGACCTCGCCGGAGAAGGGATCGTGGGTCCAGTCGTCCGCGTTGGCCGGTACGACGTCCAGGTGGCCGTGGATCAGCAGTGCCGGCCGGGACGGGTCCTCGCCCTCGATGCGGGCGACGGTGGACGCGCGCCCCGGATGCGACTCGAAGATCTTCGGCTCCAGGCCGACCTCGGCGAGCTTGCCGGCGACGTACTCGGCGGCGGCGCGCTCGCCGGGGCCGGAGTGGTCGCCGTAGTTGCTGGTGTCGAACCGGATCAGCTCGCGGCAGAGGTCCACGACCTCGTCCTCACCGGTGACGCTCCTGGCCGTGTCCGTCTCGCTCACGCTGCTTCCTCCCGCTGTCACTGCTGGTGGGTCCCCCCATCCTCCCCCTGCCCGGCCCGTTCTCGTCCACCCCGCCACAGGGCGTTCACACAGCGGGGGCCCGGGCCGGGGGGTGATCGGACACCCTCGAAAGCCTGGTAATGTTTCCTTCGTCGCCGCGGGGAACACCCCGCGCGACAGACACCTTGTCCGGGTGGCGGAATGGCAGACGCGCTAGCTTGAGGTGCTAGTGCCCTTTATCGGGCGTGGGGGTTCAAGTCCCCCCTCGGACACCACCGAAGGACCCCTGTCGATCAGGGGTCCTTCTGCTTTTCCGGGGTCCGGGCGCGGTCCGGCACAATGGCGCGCATGGCCCGTCGCACCTCCCGTACGTCTTCCCGTACCGCCGCTCCCGCCTCCTGCCCCTGCGGGCTGCCGGGGGCCTACGCCGACTGCTGTGGGCGGTTCCATTCGGGGGGCGTCGCCGCGCCGAGTGCGGAGGCGCTGATGCGGTCGCGGTACAGCGCGTTCGTGGTGGGAGACGCGGAGTATCTGGTGCGGACCTGGCATCCGCGGACGCGGCCCGGAGAGCTCGACCTCGATCCCGGTATGCGGTGGACAGGGCTGGAGATCCTGGACACCGAGGGCGGTTCGGCCTTCCACACGACCGGGACCGTGACGTTCCGGGCCTCGTACCGGGGCGGTTCGCTGCACGAGCGGAGCCGGTTCGAGCGGGTGGAGGGGGCGTGGGTGTACGTCGACGGGGAGTTCCTCGACTGACCGTGCCCTACGGCACCAGGATGTCGAGTTCCTGGAGCGCGCCCACGGTGATCTCCCTCGTCAGTTCCTCCGCGCGGGCGCTGTCGCCGGCGCGGACGGCCTCGGCGACGCGGACGTGCAGGGTGACGGCCGGCGGGTCGGGGTCGGCGAACATCACGTCGTGATGGGTGCGGCCGGCGAGGACCTCGGCGACGACGTCCCCGAGCCGGGCGAACATCTCGTTGCCGGACGCCGTGAGGATGATCCGGTGGAAGGCGATGTCGTGGATCAGGTACTGGTCCAGTTTGTGGCCGCGTGAGTTGGCGACCATGCCGAGCGCGCACTCGGTGAGTTCGGCGCACTGCTCGGCGGTGGCGTTGCGGGCGGTCAGGCCCGCCGCGACGGGCTCGATCGCGGAGCGCAGCACGGTCAGCGAGCGCAGTTGGTGCGGGCGGTCGGCGCCCGCGAGGCGCCAGCGGATGACCTGCGGATCGTAGACGTTCCACTCGTGCTTGGGGCGGACCGTGACGCCGACGCGACGGCGGGAGGCGACCAGGTGCATGGACTCCAGCACGCGGACCGCTTCGCGCATCACGGAGCGGGAGACGTCGAACTGCTGTGCGAGTTCGTCGGTGCGCAGCACGCTGCCCGGCGGGTACTCGCCCGCCGTGATCGCGGGGCCGAGGGTGTCCAGTACGCGGCCGTGCAGCCCCCGGCCCGGTGTGCTCATGCACTCAGCGTACGGCCTGGATCACAGCCATAAAAAGTCAGACTTATATGTCACACCCACTTGAATTTGTCGTACCTAATGGGTTTCAGTACATCGACGCCGGAGTACGGCGTCGATGTCGAAGAAGACAGCGAGGCAGTCATGCGCACCCCCCAGGTCGTCGTCGTGATGGGCGTCGCCGGGACGGGCAAGACCACGATCGGTCCTTTGCTCGCCGCCCGGCTGGGCGTCCCGTACGCCGAGGGCGACGACTTCCACCCGCAGGCGAACATCGACAAGATGTCGGCGGGCACCCCCCTGGAAGACGCCGACCGGTGGCCGTGGCTCGATGCCATCGGGCGCTGGGCGCACGGGCGGGCGGGGCTCGGCGGGGTGGTCAGCAGCTCGGCGCTGAAGCGGTCGTACCGCGACCGGCTGCGGGCCGAGGCCCCCGGTGTGGTGTTCGTGCACCTGACCGGCAGCCGTGAGCTGATCGAGAGCCGGATGTCCCAGCGTCAGGGCCACTTCATGCCGACCGCGCTGCTGGACTCGCAGTTCGCCACGCTCCAGCCGCTCCAGGCGGACGAGGCGGGTGTCGCCGTCGACGTCAGCGGGTCCCCCGAGGAGATCACCGAGCGGGCGGCCGAGGCTCTGGCCGCGTTCGCCGCCGCGTAGTCCCCCTCCGCGGAACCGCAGTACCGCAGTACCGCAGTACCGCAGTACCCCCCTTTTCTCCACCCCCCTCATGTCCCCCGAATCCCCGTAACCGCAAGGGAACCCCGTGACCAGACTCAGCGTCGAGATGCTGGCAGCGGACACCGTCCAGCCGATCACCTCGGCCGGCCACGCCCAGTTGGGCATAGCCGTCCTGGCGGGCATCGCCGTCATCGTTTTTCTCATCACCAAGTTCAAGCTCCACGCCTTCCTGGCCCTGACCATCGGTTCCCTGGTGCTCGGAGCGGTGGCCGGTGCCCCGCTCGACAAGGCGATCGTGAGTTTCACGACCGGCCTGGGCAGCACGGTCGCCGGTGTCGGTGTGCTGATCGCGCTCGGCGCGATCCTCGGCAAGCTGCTCGCCGACTCCGGCGGCGCCGACCAGATCGTCGACACGATCCTCGCCAAGGCGGGCGGCCGTGCGATGCCGTGGGCCATGGTGCTCATCGCGTCCGTAATCGGTCTGCCGCTGTTCTTCGAGGTCGGCATCGTGCTGCTGATCCCGGTCGTCCTGATGGTCGCCCGGCGCGGCAACTACTCGCTGATGCGCATCGGCATCCCGGCGCTGGCCGGTCTGTCCGTGATGCACGGCCTGATCCCGCCGCACCCCGGCCCGCTGGTAGCGATCGACGCGGTCAAGGCCAACCTGGGCGTCACGCTGGCGCTCGGCATCGTGGTCGCCATCCCGACCGTGATCATCGCCGGCCCGCTGTTCTCCAAGGTCGCCGCCCGCTGGGTGGACGTCCAGGCGCCGGACCGGATGATCCCGGAGCGCGCCTCGGAGAACCTTGAGCGCCGTCCGGGCTTCGGAGCCACGCTGGTCACCATGCTGCTGCCGGTGGTGCTGATGCTGGCGAAGGCCCTGGTGGACATCGTCATCGACGACCCGGCCAACATGACCCAGCGGGTCTTCGACGTGGTCGGCTCCCCGCTGGTCGCGCTGCTCGCCGCGGTGATCGTCGGCTTCTTCACGCTGGGCCGCGCCGCGGGCTTCACCAAGGGCCGGCTCCAGCAGACCGTCGAGAAGGGCCTGATGCCGATCGCCGGCATCCTGCTGATCGTCGGCGCGGGCGGTGGCTTCAAGCAGACGCTGATCGACTGCGGTGTGGGCCAGATGATCCTGGACATCTCCAAGGACTGGTCGATCCCGGCGCTGCTGCTGGCCTGGCTGATCGCGGTGGCGATCCGGCTCGCGACCGGCTCCGCCACGGTGGCGACGGTCTCGGCGGCCGGTCTGGTCGCGCCGCTCGCGGCCGACATGTCGACCACGCACACGGCCCTGCTGGTGCTGGCCATCGGCGCCGGTTCGCTCTTCTTCAGCCATGTCAACGACGCCGGCTTCTGGCTGGTGAAGGAGTACTTCGGCCTGAGCGTCGGCCAGACGGTGAAGACCTGGTCGGTGATGGAGACCATCATCTCGGTGGTCGCGGGCGGCCTGGTCCTGCTGCTGTCACTGGTCATCTAGGAGCGGTACGGCGATGACGGCTCACCCTCTCTTCGACATCAGCGGCCGTACGGCCCTGGTCACCGGTTCCAGCCGGGGCATCGGACTCGCCCTGGCCCGTGGTCTCGCCGAGGCGGGCTGCACCGTGGTCCTCAACGGACGTGACGGTGACCGCCTCGCGCGGGCGGCGGCGGAACTGCCGGGCGACCTGGTGCACACGGCGGTGTTCGACGTGACCGACGGCCCCTCGGTGGCCGCCGGGATCGCCGAGGTCGAGGAGCGGGTGGGCCCGCTGGACATCCTGGTCAACAACGCGGGGATGCAACTGCGGGCGCCGCTGCTGGAGTTCACCGACTCCGACTGGCACCGCATCCTCGACACCAATCTCACCAGCGCGTTCCTCACCGGCCGCGAGGCCGCCCGGCGGATGACCGGGCGCGGCCGCGGCAAGATCGTGAACGTGTGCTCGCTGCAGAGCGAGGTGGTCCGCCCCGGCATCGCGCCGTACGCGGCGGCCAAGGGCGCGCTGAAGATGCTCACCAAGGGCATGTGCGCGGACTGGGGTCCGCGGGGCGTGCAGGTCAACGGGCTGGGGCCCGGTTACATCGAGACCGAGCTGACGCGGCCGCTGGTCGAGGACGCCGAGTTCAGCGCGTGGGTGCGGGGGCGGACCCCGGCCGGGCGCTGGGGGCGTACCGAGGACCTGGTCGGCGGCCTGCTGTTCCTGGTCTCCCCCGCCGCCGACTTCGTCACCGGCCAGGTGCTCTACGTCGACGGCGGCATGACGAGCGTGCTCTGAGCACGCGGCCTCACGGGCGCCAGAGCGGGTGTTCCCGCTCCGCCCACTCCCGGCTCACGGTGCCGGTGCGCAGTCCCCGCCGCGCCTCCGGGTCGCCGAGGGCCTTGCCGATGTGTCCCGCGAGCACCACGCCGACGGTGAGGGCCAGCCAGTCGTGCACGAAGGTGGCCGAGGTGCGCCACAGCAGCGGGGTGAGATGGGTGAACCACATCATCAGGCCGGTGCCGAGCATCACCAGGACGGCCCCGGCGATCCAGGCCGTGTAGACCTTCTGCCCCGCGTTGAACTTGCCCGCGGGGCGCTCCGCGTACCGCCGGTCCCGGCGCAGGGCGGCGCGCAGCCAGCGCCGGTCGTGCGGGCCGAACCGGTTGAGCGCGCCCAGGTCGGCGCGGAACGCCCGCGAGACCAGACCCAGCAGCACCGGCACCGGCAGCGCGAGCCCGGCCCATTCGTGGACGCGTACGACGAGTTCGCGGCGGCCGACCAGCACGGCGAGCTGGGGCACGTAGAGGCAGGCGGCCGTGGCCACGCAGACGGCCATGAGGGCGGCGCTCGTGCGGTGGACCCAGCGTTCGGCGGGGGTGAAGCGGTGGACGCGGGCGCTGGTGGGCGCCGGGGTGTCAGCTCGTAGGGTCATCGGTCCGTCCGTTCGAGCGGCCGACCCAGGCGTCGACGTCGTAGCCGAGTCTCTCCCAGTAACCGGGCTCGACGTGGTCGCTGACGGTGATGCCGGAGAGCCATTTGGCGGACTTGTAGAAGTACATCGGGGCGACATAGAGGCGGACGGGGCCGCCGTGATCGTGGCCGATGTCCTTGCCCTGCATGCGCAGCGCCACCAGGACGTCCGGGCGGCGGGCCTGGTCGAGGGTGAGGCTCTCGGTGTAGGTGCCGTCGAAGCAGGTGAAGCGGATGGCCCGGGCGGTGGGGCGGACGCCGGCCGCGTCCAGCAGGGTGCTCAGGCGGACGCCCTCGAAGGGGGTGGCCGGCACGCGCCAGCCGGTGACGCACTGGACGTCCCTGGTCAGCCGGGTGCGGGGCAGGGCGCGCAGGTCGGCGAGGCTGTAGGCGCGGGGGTGGTCCACCAGGCCGTCGACGGTGAGCCTGTAGTCGGCGGGGCCCTTGTGCGGGACGGAGGCGGCGACGGAGTAGTACCGGAAGCCGCCGCCGTTGGGGAGCAGGCCGCTCAGGCCGGTGGGGTCCTGTCCGGAGAGGGCGCCGAGCGCGCTCTCCGCGCCGCGTTGCAGCCAGGGCGCGGTGGCGACACCGAGCGCGCCCAGGCCGAGGGTGCCGAGGAAGACACGGCGGCCGATGGGCCTGCCGTGCGCGTCGGGGTCTTCGGCGGGGTCGGGGGCGTGCCGGTCCGGGTCGGGGGTCACGTCGTCATTCGAGCACGGGTGGGGGCCGTGGGGCCAGTGGTTCCGGGGGTCAGCCGGTGGCCAGGGCATGGGCGCGGGCCTGGTGGAAGGCAGCCCAGGGGTCCTGGCCGGTGTAGGACCAGGGGGCGCGGGTGGCGTGCGGGCCTATGCGGTGGAAGAGGGCCGCGGCCTCGGCGGGGCGCCCGGCGGCGGACATGGCGAACGCCAGGTGGTTCAGATCGAGGTGGCGGCGGGGGTGTTCGTCGTGCTCCCACTCCAGCCACCAGTCGAACGCGGCCCGCAGCACCCGGCGGGCGCGGGGGCCGGTCCAGTGGGCGCAGGGGGCCGGGCCGGGGACGGCCGGGGCGAGACCGGCGGCGGCGAGGACGCGGTGGCGTTCGGCGTACGCGACGACCGGGAGGACGGCGAGCGGGGAATCGGCGGGGGCCTCGGCGGCGGCGCGCTCGGCCGTGTCGTACGCCTCGTGGGACTCGGGGCCGCCGGGCGGGCGTTCGGCGAGACCGGCGATGAGCAGGTGGTGGCCGTGGTGGTGCTCGGGGTGGCGGGCGCGCAGTTCCTTGAAGGCGGCGGTCAGTTCCGACTCGGGGCCGAGGGCGCGGGCCAGCAGGAGCAGGCCGAGCCAGGGCGTGGGGTCGGCGGGTGCCAGTCCGGCGGCGGTGCGGCAGGAGGCGCGGGCGTGCTCGGGGTCCTCCTCGCCGCGCAGTGTGCGGTGGACCAGGGCGAGGGCGAGCAGGGTGGCCGCGTCGG
>NZ_WWKH01000761.1:0-7797 GCF_009865595.1 Streptomyces sp. SID1328
GTCCCCGTCGGCCTCCGACGCGAAACAACCCCGCACCGATCGATCGGGGCATTCAAGCGAACGTGCTTGGTTCAACGGCGAGGGCTGGTCCGAACGACCGCCATGTGCAGCCCATACCGCCGGCACGCCGGCCAGCGGTGAGCGGCGATGCGGGCACGCGCACCCGGGGTTCCTCGTCAGGAACCCCGGCACCGCGCAGCAACTCCGCCACGCTCAGCAGCGGTTACGCGGTGTCGAGGTCCTCGCCGTTCACGGGTACCGGCTGACCACCCTTCTTGCGGCAGTCGCGGTCCCGCTCGCCCTCTGTCCGGTGCTGCCCGTCCGAGGGGTTCTGCCCGAGACCGGCTCAGGCGGGAATGAGGCCGTGGGGGTCGATGATGAACTTGAGGGGCACTCCCGTGTCGAAGGTCGCGTAGGCGTCGGGGGCTTCGTCGAGGCTGATCACCTTCGCGTTGAGCAGGGGGGTCAAGTAGGGCATGCGGTCCCACAGGATCGCCATCATCAGCTCGCGGTTGTAGTGCATGATCGGTGCCTGCCCGGCGGCGATCCGCGGCGACTTGATCCAGGCCTTGCCGAAGTCGATCGGGTACGTGCCCTCCTGCTCGGCCTTCGACTTCGCGAGCGGGTCGGGGCCGTAGACGCCGATGACGCCGGTGGCTCCGCCCGCGCGGGTGGCGTCGATCACCTGGTTGATGGCGTAGGCCGGGTCCATGTCCTCGGTCTGGGGGCCGAGGCCGTGTGCCTCGGTGCCGACGTAGTCGACTGCGCAGTCGACCATGGGTTCGCCCAGGATGGCTTCGATCTGGTCGGTGAGCGCTGCGTCCTGGCTCAGGTCGATCGTCTCGCAGCCGTTGTTCTTCACCAGCTCCAGGCGGTCCTTGTTGTGGTCGCCGACGATGATGCAGGACGCTCCGAGGAGGCGCGCACATGCTGCGGCACAGCGGCCGACCGGGCCGGCGCCGGCGATGTACACGGTCGAGCCCGGCTTGGCACCGGCCTCCATGAGACCGTGGAACGCGGTGGGCAGGATGTCCGAGAGCACCGCCAGGTCACGGATCTTCGCCATGGCCTGGTCCCTGTCCGGGAAGCGCAGGAGCTGGAAGTCGGCGTACGGGACGAACAGGTACTCGGCCTGCCCGCCGGCCCAGTCGCCCAGGTTGAAGCCGTACGCTCCGCAGGCCACCTTGGGGTTCGTGGTCTCGCAGACGTCGGTGCGGCGCGCCTTACAGTTGCGACATCGGCCGCAGGCGACGTTGAACGGGACGGAGACGAGGTCGCCCTCACTGAGGAACTCGACGTCGGGGCCGACCTCGATGACCTCCCCGGTCATCTCGTGCCCCATCACCATGCCCTTGGGCACAGGGAAGGACCCGCGGTAGATGTGCAGGTCGCTACCGCAGATGTTGGTGGCGACGATCCTGAGGATGGCCCCATGTGGGGCCTTCTTCCCGTTCGGCATCTCAAGCTTCGGGAAGTCCAGAGACTCGACGCGCATTTCTTTCGGATTCTGGAAGGTGACGGCGCGGTTGCTGCTTGCCATGACGATCTCCTCTGTTGGTCCGGGGGACTCGCCCGCCGGAGTGCCGAGTTGATTTGGGGGCATTTGTGACCCCGGTCACTCTCAACGTAGGGCGATAGCCAACGCACGTGCCACCGCCACACCGCCCGTGCCCTGCGTGCCGGCGCAGCAACGCCGCGTGCCGCGCTCCCGGCCAAGCACGCCATCTCCTATCTGCGCAGGTCCGCGCATTGCCGGCCTTGCGGCGTGCCGGGCACAGCAGCGCCGCCTCCCCAGGAGCCCTCACCCGTCCCGTACGACGTTCGGGTGACCTCACGGTCCTTCACGACGCAACGGTGGTCTTCACCGGCGTCTTGGGATCGGGCAGGTCTTCCCCCGCTTCCGGCACCCTCTGCGCGGGGTCGCCGCGGCGCTACGTGGAGTCGGCGGTCCCGCGCGCGAAGCGCGTCCCCCACTGCGCCCCGCTGTCAGCTAGCGAGGGTCTGCCAAGACCCTGGCGCGAGAGCTGGGCCCTCACCCGGCCGCCGTCCGGCTCGGCAACCACCGCCTGACCAGGACGGGCATGCCCTTGCCCGGAGCCGATCCGCTGAATGACGGCTCGCCCGGCCCTCATGGGCTCACGCCACGTCCATTCCCAGTTCGGCTTCGGGGCGGCAGGTGGGGCACGGCTCGATGCCCGGCTCCACGAGGAGGGCACGGGCTTCGTCGGCCCGTATTTTGCGCGGTGAGCCCGTGGCCTGCTCGCAGCCG
Organism: Streptomyces sp. SID1328; assembly: GCF_009865595.1. Classification (NCBI taxonomy): domain Bacteria; kingdom Bacillati; phylum Actinomycetota; class Actinomycetes; order Kitasatosporales; family Streptomycetaceae; genus Streptomyces; species Streptomyces sp. SID1328. Next base: position 2,270 of record NZ_WWKH01000761.1, read on the forward strand.
GCCGCGTGCACGACGACGTCGCCGGGGTCGTCCGGGGCGCACATCATCTGGACCTCGTAGTCGCCCGCCCGCGGGGGCCGGGAGAGCCCGGTCGAGGGCAGAGGGCCGCCGGCGCCCTTGGCCCGTCGCATCGAGCGCTGTCGTGGGGCAGGCCGTTCGGCTCGCGTGAGGGCCTGCTGCACGTCGTCACGCAGGAGGCTCAGATAGGTGGCGACCGTGGCGTTGTCCGCGATCTGCCGTTCCAGGTAGGCGAGGAGCACGCGGAGCCGGGGTGCGTCGTCAGGCAGTTCGGCCACGACGGGCACCACCGTGCAGAGCGGCCCACGCCCCGGTGCGGCCCTGCCAGTACGGATGCACCAGCACCTCGGCGGACAGGGCGAGCAGCCGCCGCCTGAGCGCGGTGCTGGGCCGACGGCTGAGCTTCCGGTATACGGCGTGCCACTCCCGTATCGCAGCCACGAGGTCATCAGGGAGAGTGCTCATACCGGCATTAGAGCACGTGTTCGATTTTCGCTGCATCCTGACTCCAGGGCCGAGTGCGGTGGATCGCCCGCTCAGGCCGTACCGGTCGGCGCCTTCTCCAGCCTCGGCTGGGACTCAGGCGTCGTGCGGCTGCGCGTGCACGCACGGCCGGTTCCGCCCTGTCGGACGGATATCGGTGACATGTCGGAGGCCAGTGGCAGCGTGGGCGCCGGGTTGCTCCGCCGGGAGCCGCCGTCGCATCTCACGGGAGTTCCCGCCATGTCGCAGATCCCTTCCGCCGCTGACCGCGTGTACCTGGTCACCGGCGGCAACGCAGGTATCGGGTATTTCACCGCCGAGCAGCTGGCCGGTACCGGCGCCACCGTGGTGCTGGGCAGCCGGAGTGCCGAGCGGGCCGGGACCGCCATGGACGCGATCCGTGCGCGGGTGCCCGGTGCGCGGGTGCGTTCGGTGGGGCTGGACCTCGCCGACCTCGGCTCGCTGCGGGAAACCGCGGAATCCCTGGAGACAGAGCACCTCGACGCGGTGGTCCACAACGCCGGCGTCCTCCACGAAGGGCTGGAGCGGGAAGAGACGCGGGACGGGAATGAGGTGCATTTCGGCACGAACCACCTCGGCCACTTCGCGCTCACCCACTGGCTGCTGCCGCTGCTGGAGGCCGCGCCGAGCGCCCGCGTCGTGACCGTCGGCAGCTTCGCCGCCAAGTCCGAGCGGCTCGACCTGGACGATCTGCAGTCCCGGTCCGGCTATCGGGCCAAGCGCACCTACGGCCGGTCGAAGCTGGCCCAGATGTACTTCGGGCTGGAACTCGACCGCCGGCTGCGGGCCGCGGGTAGCACGGTGTCGAGCGTGGTGGTCCATCCAGGCGGTGCGCTGGACTCCCTCACCCCGTCGCGGCCGCCGGTCCATGTACGGAAGGCCGGGACGGCACTGCGCGGGGCGGCCGCCGCACTTGTTCTCCAGGGCAAGCACGCGGGTGCCCGGCCCGCGGTCCGGGCGGTGCTCGACCCCCGGATCGCCGGGGGCGAGCTGTGGGGCCCGCGCGTCTTCGGGCTGCGGGGCCGGCCGCACCGCGAGCGGCTGTGGGCTCAGCTGGAGGACGCCGAGACGGCACGCCGGTTGTGGGAGGCGAGCACGGAGCTGACCGGCGTCGCGCCTGCCGCCGCCGTCTGAAGCACTCAACTCGCCCACGCAGGCGCGTAGTCACCACCGCGGCCACGACGTCATCAGGGAGAGTGCTCAACCGGAATCAGAGCACCTGGCAAGGGGCCTTGCGTCACCTCACGGCATCTCGGGCCCGCGGTCGGGACTCGGCGAGGGCGAGGGCGGCGATGGCCCCGAGCAGGATCACCGTGCCCGCGACAGTGGCCGTGGTGAGCTGTTCGTCGAGGAACAGCACGGCCAGGACAGCGGCGCTGACGGGTTCGAGGAGCATCATCACCGACGCGGTGGCGGCCCTGAGTACGGCGACGCCGGCGAAGTACAGCGGGTAGGCGAGCGCCGTGGTGACGGCGGCGATGTACAGCATCAGCAGCGCCGCCTCGGTGACGTTCCCTCTCTGCGGGAGGAGACCCTCGTGGAGGGCCGGCGGCAGCATCACTGCCGCGCCGATGAGGAAGGACCACAGAGTCAGGGTGAACGCGTCCTCGCCGGTGCCGTGCCGTCCGGTCCACCGGCCCAGCAGGTTGGATACGGCGTATCCGGCGGCGACAGCAGCGCCGTCCCCACGCCTCCCAGGTGGACGACGCCTGGCTGGTTGCCCAGTACGAGCACGGTCAGTCCGGCCGGCGCTCCGGCGACGGCCAGCACTCCAGCGCGGCCGATGCGCTCGCCCAGGAACAGACGCCCGCCGGCGGCCGTGAACACGGGTGCGGCGCCGAGCGTGACGATGGTGCCCACCGCCAGCCCGGTGTCCCGCACAGCGGCGAAGTAGGCGGTCTGGAACACGGCCAGCCCGGCTCCGGTGCCCATCAGCAGCAGCACCCGCCGCCGGGCAGGCTGCGGCGCACACGGCGTCTTGCGGGACGGGCGCAGCGCCCAGGCGGGCAGCAGCAGCACCGCCCCGGCCAGGAAGCGCCAGAACGAGATGGCCATGGGCCCCAGGTCGCCGGTCCGGTAGATGACCTCCACGGCCGCGCCGGTGGTTCCCCAGGCGAGTCCGGCGAAGGCGAGGAAGGCGAAGCCGCGCCGTAGCGAGAGTGAGCCGGTCAGTGGCCGGTTCCCGCCCCGGCCCAGCGCCTCCGCCTCGACGGCGAGGTCCTGCGAGGTCTGCATCTGCTCACCGTGCTCCCCGTCACGCGATACACAAAATGCATCCGATCCACCAGCGATACGCTGTGCGCATGGATGAACGCGGAGGACACGGCGCAGGGCTGGAGTTGAAGCATCTGCGCTGCCTGGTCAGCATCGTCGACACCGGCAGCTTCACGGACGCCGCTCGGCAGCTGGGCGTCTCCCAGGCCGCGGTCTCCCGCACCCTGCTCTCCCTGGAGAAGACCTTGGGGGTGCGGCTGCTGCACCGCACCAGCCGTACGGTCGAGCCCACCAAGGCGGGTGTGCTGGTCCTCGCCCGAGCCCGTCTGCTCCTGGCCGGCGCGGACGAACTCGTCGCCGAGGCCGCCTCGGGCCACAGCCGCCTGCACATCGGTCACGCCTGGTCGGCCTTCGGGCGTCACACCACCGAGTTCCAGCGCCGCTGGCACCACGACCACCCCGGCATCGAGCTCCGGCTCGTCCGGCACAACTCCTCCACCGGCGGGCTGGCCGAAGGACTGTGCGACCTTGCGGTCATCCGCAGCTCCGTCGACCTCAAGCCCTGGTCGCATGCTTTCGTCGGCCACGAGGACCGCTACCTGGCCCTCGCCTCCGACGACCCTTGGGCCCGTCGCCGCAGCATCCGTCTGGCCGAAGTCGCCTCCCGCACCCTCGCCCTCGACCGCCGCACCGGCACCACCACCTTGAACCTGTGGCCCGAGACCGAACGGCCGGCCGTCGAGCACGTCCACGACATCGACGACTGGCTCGCCGCCATCGCCTCCGGCCGCTGCGTGGGTGTCACTCCTCAGGCCACCGCTGCCCAGTACCGCCCCTCCGGCATCACCTACCGCCCCCTGCGCGATGCCGAGCCGGTCCCCGTCCACCTCATCTGGCGCCGGACGGACCCCCACCCCGCCACCCGCGCCGCCGTGGCCCTGGCCATCGACCTCTACCGACGAACCCTCCCCGCGGACAGGGGGCGGCACCACCGGTACTGAGCGCGGAACCGGCCCGCCTGTCCCCCAGCCACCTGCTGGTCGTCGGCTTCGTTGGCGCGGCCGACCTCGGCCATGTGCTCCTCCGCCCAGGTCCGCAGCCCCGGTTGTGATGGAAGCATGACCCTGCCCACGATGGCCGTCGGCTCCCACCCCGTCGGCACCGGGCTCGAACGCCAACTCCGCCCCGTCGCCGATGACCTGATCGGGCATCATCTCCAGGACTGGGGCCCCATCATCCCCCTCGACCGCCCGGACGAATTGTGCGCGCTCCTCGCTCCCTTCCTCTCCGCCGATCTGACGAAGTGACCGGAAGGGGGCAGGTCAGATGCGCGAGTTGCGCAGCGACTGCCACACGGCGCCGGAAAGCGCGCGTGTTGCCCGCGGGACGGACAGATGCTCATGCTCGCGGTACAGCGACCAGTTGTACTTGACCAGGGACATCTTGTTGGAGGACAGCGATCCCGCCTGGTGGGCCCGGTACACCGCGAGCGGCTCGGCCAAGCCCCGGGCGTCCGCGCCGTCCCGCATGATCGACAGCCAGAGGGCGTAGTCCTGCCGCTTGCGCATCTCCGGCATCAGCCTGGTGCCCAGGGCGTTGCGGTCGTACATGGCAGTGAGGGCACCGATGTGGTCCCGGACCAGCATGGCGCGGTAGTCCACGCGCTCTCGCGCCCGGATCACCCGCCCGTTCGGAACCCACTCGGTGCTCTCGCCGGCATGGGTCGCGTCCATCTTGAAGTACGAGGTGAAGGTCAGCGGTGCGTCGCCTTCAGCGGCGAAGGCGAGCTGCTTCTCGGTCTTCTGCGGCAGCCACATGTCGTCGGAGTCGAGGAAGGCGATGTAGTCCCCGCGGGCCCGCTCGATCGCGAGATTGCGGGCCCGCCCCGCCCCGCCCCGTTCGGGTGCCGACCGCGGCAGTACGCGCTCGTCCTGCTCGGCGAACTCACGCAGCAGCTCCATGGAGCCGTCGGAGGACTGGTCGTCGGTGACCAGCAGCTCCAGGTCGCTGTGGGTCTGGGTGAGTACCGATCGGACGGCTGCGCCGAGGGTGGCCGCCGAGTTGTACACGGGCATCACGACAGACACCAAAGGCACAGCGTTTCTCCTTGCCAGACCGGGAACGACGGTCCATTCAAACACCGCGGTCGAGCGTGAGTCGCCGTGCGGACGGTTGTCGTCGCTTTCCTCCTCGTGGACCCGCACGGCGACGTGGGCGATCAGGCCGTTCGCCGGGTCGCGCGCAGTACGACGTCGCTGACGTGGTGGGTGCTGGCCGCACCGGCGGGCCGTGGCCGGGTCTCGTGGATGTCGACCTGCCAGGTGTCGGGCTCGGCGGTGAGCGCGGCGGCGATCTCGTCGACCCCGACGAACGCCGACGGGTCGTACATCCGGGTCTGGGTCGCCACGTCCACGGGGTCGCTCAGCGGGCTGAGGTCGTGGTGTACGACCAGGAGCGTGCCTCCGGGGGCGACGGCGGCGAGCAGGCTGCGCAGACCGCGCTGGTCGGGCGTGCGCTTGAACGAGCCGTACTGCAGGGAGACCAGGTCGAAGGTCTCGGTGCCGAAGGGGGCGGGATCGCCCGCGTCGCCGCGTAGGAGGCTGACGGTGAGCCCTCGGCGCTGGGCCTCGGCGCGGACCCGGGCGAGCGCGTTGCCGGAGATGTCGGTGGCGGTCACCTTCCAGCCGTGCTCGGCCAGCCAGAGGGCGTCGGCGCCCTCGCCGGTGCCGACGTCCAGCGCGCGGCCCGGGGGCAGGGCGGCGGCCTCGTGGACGAGCGTGCCATTGGGGTTG
>NZ_WWKH01000762.1:0-9541 GCF_009865595.1 Streptomyces sp. SID1328
GGCCACGCTGGAGCAAGTGCCCGAGGTGCGGCCGCCGTTGTCGGCCGGGGTGCACTGGCGGTCCCGGTTCAGGCTCCAGAAGGTGAAGCGGTCCATGTGGTGGCCGGTGGCGAAGTCCAGCACCGTCTGGAAGTCGGCCTGGGAGAAGTACTCCCCGGTGTCGCTGCGGCCGTTCATCCCGGAGAAGCCCTCGTGCGCGTACGCCGTGGCCTCGTCCCAGCCGAAGGTGGAGCGCAGGATGCCGTTGAAGTTGGCCAGCGCGCTGGTCTGGCTCGCCGCGCCGTTGAAGCCGCCGTCGAACGGCATGATGGAGAAGTTGTTCGGGGTGAAGCCCTGGGACTTCGCCTCCAGCAGCATTTGCTTGCCGAACCAGCCGGTGCCGTCCGCCGTGCCGGCCGTGGTGACCGAGACGTACAGGCCGGGGTTGTTCTGCTGGAGGATCTTGGCCGCGCCGATCTCGTTGTGGATGGCCGCGGTGTTCTCGTATTCCGGCTCCTCCAGGTCGAAGTCGATGGCGTGCAGGCCGTACTTGGTGATGACCTGCTGGTAGGCCGCCGCCGTGGCGGCCGGGTCGGCGCAGGTCTGGCCCAGCTTGGTGCCGCCGTACCCGCCGATCGAGATGGAGACGTCACCGCCCTTGGACCGGATGGTGTTGATCACGGACTGCACTGCGGTGTCCGAGGAGACCGGCGAGGTGCCGCCCCACGTGGGCGAGCAGCCGCCGCCGTTGGGCGCCAGCACGAAGGCGAGCTGGAACGCCTTGAGGCCGGTCGCGTCCATGATGGCGGCCGCGTCCGGCGGGTCGTTGTCCGTCGGCATCAGATACGGGGCCGCCGCGTACCAGCGGTTGTCGAGCGCGCTCGTGGCGCCGGACGCGCTGCCCGCGACCAGTGCCGTCGTGCCGGCCGCGGCCAGCGTGACGGCGGCCGCCGCGCCCAGACATGCCCGAAGTCGTCTCACTACGAGCCTCCAGAGGGTGGGGGATGGGGGAGTGCCAGACTCGTGGACGGCGCCCGGCTTGGTCTAGTCCAATACCTGCCTTTGGACTGGACCAAACCTTCTCTTTACCTTGCGGCAAGTGAACGCCCCATCCGTGCACGGGACTTGCCGACTCCGTCGATCTGTGCGAAACCGTGGCGACCGTCCGCCCTCTGAGGCACCCTTGACGCTGTGCGTACTGTTTCGCCACGTTTGAGCGGCGGTACGCGAGGGGGAGCGATCACATGAAGGGCGGGGCGAACCACGGTGGAGATCACCATTCACAGACCCGGCGAACTGACCTCCGCGCTGCGCGGGGCCTGGCACCGGGCGATGGACGAGTCACCCGAGTACGCCAACCCCTTCCTCGCGCCGGAGTTCGCCATCGGAGTGGGCCGTCATCGCGGCGGTGTACGCATCGCGGTACTGCGCGAGGACGGTGAGCCGGTCGGCTTCCTGCCGTACGAGCGGGGGCCGCTCGGCACCGGCCGGGCCATCGGGCTCGGGCTCTCCGACTGCCAGGCGCTCGTACACCGGCCCGGTGTCACCTGGGACGCGGCCGAACTGCTGCGCGCCTGCGGGCTCAGCATCTTCGAGTTCGACCATCTGGTGCAGGAGCAGCGGCCGTTCGCCCCGTACCTCACCGGCACCTTCGCCTCGCCGGTCATCGACGTGAAACCCGGCGACGGCACCTACCCGGAGTGGCTGCGCGCCACCTACCCCGGTCTCGCCAAGACGACCCTGAAGAAGGAGCGCCGGCTCGGCCGGGACATCGGCGAGGTGCGGTTCGTCTTCGACGAGCGCGACCCGCAGGTGCTGCGCACCCTCATGCGCTGGAAGTCGGCCCAGTACCGCCGCACCGGCCGGATGGACCGGTTCTCCCGCCCCTGGATCGTCGACCTGGTGAACCACCTCTTCCACGTCCGCGAGGAGCACTTCACCGGAGTGCTCTCCGTGCTGTACGCGGGCGACCGCCCGGTCGCCGCCCACTTCGGGCCCCGCTCCAGTACCGTCCTGGCCGCCTGGTTCACCGCCTACGACCCCGAATTTCACTACTACTCGCCCGGGTTGATGATGCACCTGCGCACGGCCGAGGGCGCCGCCCGCAGCGGGGTGACCCTGGTCGACCTCGGGCGGGGCGACAAGGAGTACAAGGACTGGCTCAAGACCCGGGAACTCCGGGTCGGCGAGGGCTTCGCGTCCCGCCCGCACCCCGTCTCCGTGGCCCAGCGGGTGTGGCGCCGGCCGGTGCGCGGACTGCGCAACACCGTGCTGGCCCATCCCCAATTGCGCGCCCCCGCCGATCGGTTGCTGAAGACGGTCGGGCAGCTGCGCACCCAGGGGCGACCGGGCCGCTGACCGTACCGCGCGGGGCTGTCGGGACCAAAGCATATGGTCCGGACAGCCCCGCGCCGTTGTGAACGGCCGCTGGGTGTGAACGCCCTTGTGCGTGAAGGATTTGGCTTCCGAAGGCTTGCGCCGAGTTGGTTCATCCCTTAAATCAAAACATGAACTAAGCAGGGGCCGGTCTCCCGGTCCCGCAGTCGCAGGGAGCCGCAATGAGACTGAGATCCCTGGGGACAGCGCTCGCCGCCACGGCAGCGCTGCTCGCCCTGCCCACCCTCCAACCCCCGGCCGTCGCCGCCACGGACGCCGCCCAGGCCGGCTGCAACACCGCCAACGCCGCGCAGGGCAGGCCCGCCACCGCCTCGTCCACCGAGAGCGCGGGCACCCCGGCCTCCGCCGCCTTCGACGGCGACACGGGCACCCGCTGGTCCAGCGCGTTCGCCGACCCGCAGTGGCTGCGCGTCGACCTCGGCTCGGTGCAGGACCTGTGCGGTATCGACCTGAACTGGGAAGCCGCCTACGGCAAGGACTTCCAGCTCCAGAGCTCGACCGACGGCACCAACTGGACCACGCTCAAGACCGTCACCGGCGGCACGGGCGGTACCGCCTCCTACGCGGTGAGCGGGTCCGGCCGGTACGTCCGCATCAACGGGACCGCGCGAGCCACCGCCTACGGCTACTCGCTGTGGGAGATGGCCGTGCACACCGGCACCACCGGTGTCCCGCCGGTGCAGGGCGGCGGTGACCTCGGCCCGAACGTGATCGTCGTCGACCCGAGCACGCCGAACCTCCAGCAGAAGTTCGACAGTGTCTTCGCCAGCCAGGAGTCGAACCAGTTCGGCTCCGGCCGCTACCAGTTCCTGATGAAGCCGGGCACGTACAACAACATCAACGCCCAGCTCGGCTTCTACACCTCGGTCTCCGGCCTCGGGCTCAACCCCGACGACGTGCAGATCAACGGTGACATCACCGTCGACGCGGGCTGGTTCAACGGCAACGCCACGCAGAACTTCTGGCGTTCGGCGGAGAACCTCGCCATCCGCCCGGTCAACGGCACCGACCGCTGGGCCGTCGCCCAGGCCGCGCCGTTCCGCCGCATCCACGTCCAGGGCGGCCTCAACCTCGCGCCCAACGGCTACGGCTGGGCCTCCGGCGGCTACATCGCCGACTCCAAGATCGACGGCACGGTGGGACCGTACTCCCAGCAGCAGTGGTACACCCGTGACAGCTCGGTGGGCGGCTGGACCAACGGCGTGTGGAACATGGTCTTCAGCGGTGTGCAGGGCGCGCCCGCGACCAACTTCGACAGCGGCCCGTACACCACCCTGGACAACACCCCGGTCTCCCGCGAGAAGCCGTTCCTCTACCTCGACGGCTCCACGTACAAGGTGTTCGTCCCGGCCAAGCGCACCAACGCGCGCGGCGTGTCCTGGCCGGCCAACGCGGGGAGTTCGCTGCCGCTCGACCAGTTCTACGTGGTCAAGCCCGGCGCGACCGCGGCCACCATCAACGCCGCGCTCGCCCAGGGCCTCAACCTGCTGTTCACGCCCGGTGTCTACCACCTGGACCGGGCCATCGAGGTCACCCGCGCCAACACCGTGGTCCTCGGCCTGGGTCTCGCCACCATCGTCCCGGACGGTGGCGTCGACGCCATGCACGTGGCCGACGTGGACGGCGTCAGGCTCGCCGGCTTCCTCATCGACGCGGGCAGTGCCAACTCCGACACCCTCCTGCGGATCGGCCCGGCCGGCTCCACCGCCGACCACTCGGCCAACCCCACCACCATGCAGGACGTGTTCGTGCGCATCGGCGGTGCCGGACCCGGTCTCGCCACCAACTCGGTCGTGGTCAACAGCAACAACGTGATCATCGACCACACCTGGCTGTGGCGCGCCGACCACGGCAGCGGCGTCGGCTGGGACACCAACCGTGCCGACTACGGCCTGCGGGTGAACGGCAACGACGTCCTGGCCACCGGCCTGTTCGTCGAGCACTACAACAAGTACGACGTGTACTGGGCCGGCCAGCGCGGGCGCACGATCTTCTTCCAGAACGAGAAGGCGTACGACGTGCCCAACTCCGCCGCCATCACCCATGACGGCATCGTCGGCTACGCGGCCTACAAGGTCGCCGACTCGGTCACCTCGCACGAGGCGTGGGGTCTGGGCAGTTACTGCAACTTCACCACGGACTCCTCCATCGTCCAGGCGCACGGGTTCCAGGTCCCGGTGAACTCCGGGGTCAAGCTGCACGACATCCTGGTGATCTCACTCGGCGGCAAGGGTCAGTACGCCCACGTCGTCAACAACACCGGGGCTCCCACCTCGGGGTCGGACACCGTCCCGTCCAAGATCACGCAATTCCCGTAGAGCGGGTGCGCGGAGCCCGGAAGGCGGGCTCCGCGGGCCGCGCCTAGGGTGGCGTGCACGGCGGGCCGCGCGGCCCTCCGTCACGGCCCCCGGCCCGGTCAGGCGTCCGAGCGGCCGGCCGTCCAGGTCAACTCCCTGGGCGGCCGGGCCGACTTCACCCACCGGGAGCCTCCCGCTCCCGCCTCGGACGGCCCCCGGACCGGGGGCCGCCGCCCGAACGGAGTATTGCAGCGGGCGCACCGCCCGAGCTGCCGCTGTGATGGAGGGGTCCCAACCTCGATTCAGTGAGGCAACTCATGCGTATGCGCAAGCTTGCTGCGACGGCTGTTCTCGCGGGCGCCCTTGCCCTCTCCGGCGCCACGGCGGCCCAGGCGGCCGACCCGGACCCTGCCACCGGTGTCGCCGCCAACAGCCCCGGCGTCGCCTCCGGCAACGTCGTCCAGTTCCCCGTGGACGTCCCGGTCAACCTGTGTGGCAACACGATCGACGTCGTGGGCCTGCTGAACCCCGCGTTCGGCAACATCTGCGCCAACTCCTGACAGCGCATGCGTAGGGTGCCGGCTCCTCGTGGAGGGGCCGGCACCCGCATGCCGCGGGTCAGTCGGCCGCGACCGGCTCCTGCTGGACGGCGGGGCGTCCCTTCGTCCGGCCGCTCCGCAGCAACAGGCGCCGCACCGGGCGTTCCACGCCCTCGAACAGCGCCCAGGACAGCGCGAGCGAGATCACGAACGCGGCCGCGGTCACGCCGATGCCGGCCACGGCGCCGAAGCGCGGCTTGTCGCCCAGGACGGAGATGCCCGCGCGCAGCACGAGCAGATGCACCATGTAGAACGCGAACGACAGCTCCCCGAGGCGCACCAGCCGCCGCCCCCGCCACAGCGTCGGCAGCCCGCGCAGGTCGGCCACGGCCGCCGCCGGGATCAGCAGGGTGAACCCGGTCAGGGTGCAGGACGTGGCCGCGTAACCGGGTGCCACCTGGGGGACGAGGAAGTAGCCGAGGAGGGCCAGGGCGAGCGAGCCCTCCACGCCGGGGCCGCGCCAGCGGCCGAGCAGCACCAGCCGCGCGGTGACCGTGCCGAGCACGAACTCCGGCAGCCGGGCCAGGGGCAGCGAGTACATCGGCTGGTTCAGCCAGTGATGGGCGTCCGCCCAGGCCAGGGCCAGCGCCACCACCGCCGCGCAGCCGCCGAGGACCAGCGTGCCGCGCGTGCCGAGGCGGCGCAGCAGCCAGAAGAGGGCCGGGAAGAGGGCGTAGAAGAACGCCTCGCAGGCCAGCGACCAGCTCACCGGGTTGAGCGTCTGCCACCAGGGCTGCCACCAGGAGTGCACCAGCGACACGTTCGCCAGGGTCTGCTTCCAGGTCGGGAGGGCCGGCTTGCCCATGGCGAAGGCGATGGCGACCGCGAGGAGGGCGGTGGCCAGGTGGACCGGGTAGACCCGCGCGATCCGCCGCCGCCAGAAGCCGGGCGCCCGGTCGCCGGGCCGGGCCGACCAGGTCAGTACGAACCCCGACAGGATGAAGAAGAACGACACCCCGGTGCCGCCGGGGGTGAAGGCCCAGGAGACCAGGCGCCCGGCCTGGCCGCCGAGGTAGCCGAAGTTGTTGATGTGCAGTCCGAAGACCAGCAGGGCCGCCACCCAGCGCAGTCCGGTGAGCGAGGGCAGCGCGGGTCTGACGCCGTCCGGTGAGGTGGGGGCGCCGGCCGCGTCGGGCCGTGCGGGCGGCGTCCGGGGCGTCCGGGGCGTCGCCGTGGTCATCCGATCACCTGCCGCTGGAGGTTCGCGTGGGGCATGAAGGGGACTGCTGCCCTCCGGCGCCCCGGCATTCACGTCATGCCGGAAACGTCACACTGCTGCCGAACGAGAGAGCGTCCGCCCTGCCACGGATGGCGGGCCCGGAGCACCCGGACGAGTGAGCGCCGCCCCGGTGGGGAACCACCACCTCGGTGGGTGCCGTTTGTCCGGTAGGAGCTGATGTGTGCGGGTACGCACCGATGTCGGGCGGTGACCCAAAGAAGTCAAAAACTTGTACAGCTCGTTTTCTTGAATCGTTCGTGTTTAACGCGCTAGTGTTCCCTCATGACCGCATCCCAGCCTCCGACCACCGCCGCCGCGGAACTGCGCGGTGCGGGCCTCCGCGTCACGGCGGCCCGCGTCGCGCTGCTGGAGACCGTCCGCGCGGGCGACCACCTCGGTGCCGAGGCGATCGCCGCCCAGGTCCGTGAGCGAGTGGGCCACATCTCCGTACAGGCCGTCTACGAGGCCCTGCACGCGCTCACCGCCGCGGGTCTCATACGCCGCATCGAGCCGGCCGGCAGCGCCGCCCGGTTCGAGGGACGCGTCGGCGACAACCACCACCACGCCGTGTGCAGGTCGTGCGGTGCCGTCGCCGACGTCGACTGCGCGGTGGGCCACGCGCCCTGCCTGACCGCCTCCGACGACCGGGGCTTCGTCATCGACGAGGCCGAGGTCGTGTACTGGGGCGTCTGCTCCGACTGTTCCACCGGCCGCAGCTCCTAGCGCCGTTTTATCTCGCCCTTTCCGGAAGGATCGACATGCCTCACAACGAAGACGCGATCGTCACCGACCCGAAGCCCGAGGAGACCGGCGGCTGCCCCGTCGCGCACGGAGCCAGTGCCACCTCCCTGCACCCGGCCCTCGGGAGCGGCAACGACCGCTGGTGGCCCAAGCAGCTCAACCTGAAGGTCCTTGCCAAGAACCCGCCCGTCGCCAACCCGCTGGGCGAGGACTTCGATTACGCCGAGGCGTTCCTGAGCCTCGACCTGCCGGCCGTGAAGCGCGACCTCGCCGAGGTGCTCACCACGTCCCAGGACTGGTGGCCCGCCGACTTCGGGCACTACGGCCCGTTCATCATCCGCATGGCCTGGCACAGCGCCGGCACTTACCGCACCCGTGATGGCCGCGGCGGTGGCGGCACCGGCCAGCAGCGCTTCGCCCCGCTCAACAGCTGGCCGGACAACGCCAACCTTGACAAGGCCCGCCGGCTGCTGTGGCCGGTGAAGAAGAAGTACGGCAAGAACATCTCCTGGGCCGACCTCATGATCCTCGCGGGCAATGTCGCGCTGGAGACCATGGGCTTCAAGACCTTCGGCTTCGGCGGCGGCCGCGTGGACGCCTGGGAGCCCGACGCCGACGTGTACTGGGGCCCGGAGACCACGTGGCTCGGTGACGAGCGCTACACCGGTGACCGCGAGCTGGAGGAGCCCCTCGCGGCCGTCCAGATGGGCCTGATCTACGTCAACCCGGAGGGCCCGAACGGCCACCCGGACCCGATCGCCGCGGCCCGCGACATCCGCGAGACCTTCGGCCGCATGGCGATGAACGACGAGGAGACCGTCGCCCTGATCGCGGGCGGTCACACCTTCGGCAAGACCCACGGCGCGGGCCCGTCGAGCGACGTCGGCCCCGACCCGATGGACGCCCCCATGGAGCAGCAGGGCCTCGGCTGGAAGAGCAGCTACGGCACCGGCAAGGGCCCCGACACCATCACCTCGGGCCTGGAGGTCACCTGGAACTCCACCCCGATCACCTGGGACGTCAACTTCTTCGCCACCCTCTTCGGCTACGAGTGGGAGCTGACCGAGAGCCCCGCCGGCGCCAAGCAGTGGAAGCCGAAGGACGGCGCGGGCGACGGCACCGTGCCCAGCGCCTTCGACCCGGACAAGAAGATCGCGCCGAACATGCTCACGACGGACCTGGCGCTGCGCTTCGACCCGATCTACGAGCCGATCTCCCGCCGGTTCTACGAGAACCCCGAGGAATTCGCGGACGCCTTCGCCCGCGCCTGGTACAAGCTGACCCACCGTGACATGGGCCCGAAGTCGCTGCTGCTCGGCCCCGAGGTCCCCGAGGAGACGCTGCTGTGGCAGGACCCGCTGCCCCAGCCGGTGGGCGAGCCGATCGACGCGGCCGACGCCGACGCGCTCAAGGGCAAGATCCTCGACTCCGGTCTCACCGTGGCGCAGCTCGTCAGCGCCGCGTGGGCGTCCGCGTCCACCTTCCGCGGCAGCGACAAGCGCGGCGGTGCCGACGGCGCCCGCGTCCGCCTGGAGCCGCAGCGCGGCTGGGAGGTCAACGACCCGGACCAGCTCGCCCTGGTGCTCCGCACGCTCGAGGGCATCCAGGAGGAGTTCAACGCCTCCGCCGGTGCCAAGCACGTCTCCCTGGCCGACCTCATCGTCCTCGGCGGCGACGCCGCGGTGGAGAAGGCCGCGAAGGACGGCGGCTTCCCGGTCGACGTGCCCTTCACGCCGGGCCGCGTGGACGCCGGCCAGGAGCAGACCGACATCGAGTCGTTCGAGGCGCTCAAGCCCGCCGCCGACGGCTTCCGCAACTACTCCGGCAAGGGCAGCAACCCCGGCCGCGCCGAGTACGCGCTCGTCGACCGCGCCAACCTGCTGACCCTCACCTCCCCGGAGCTGACCGTCCTCATCGGCGGCCTGCGGGTCCTGGGCGCCAACCACCAGGACTCCGAGCTGGGCGTCTTCACCGAGACGCCGGGCGTGCTGACGAACGACTGGTTCGTCAACCTGCTCGACCTCGGCACCACGTGGAGCTCCACCTCCGAGGACCAGGCCACCTTCGAGGGCCGCGACGCCTCCACCGGCGCGGTCAAGTGGACCGGCACCCGTGCCGACCTGGTCTTCGGCTCCAACGCCGAGCTGCGCGCCGTCGCCGAGGTGTACGCCTCCGACGACGCCAAGGAGAAGTTCGTCAAGGACTTCGCCGCCGCGTGGCACAAGGTGATGAACCTGGGCCGCTTCGACCTCGCCTGAGTCGCAGCACCTGAAGGGGCGCCCCCGAACCGGCCGGTTCGGGGGCGCCCC
>NZ_WWKH01000763.1:0-3111 GCF_009865595.1 Streptomyces sp. SID1328
CGGGCCCACCGCGCCGGGCGGGACGGCCACCGTGGCCGGGCTGCCCTGCGACGATCCGGCGAGCAGCCGCTCCACACGCAGGATGCGCAGCGCCTCGCGGACCGTGCCGCGCTCGACCCCGAACTCCTCGGCCAGCTCCGCCTGGGTGGGCAGCCGCTCACCGGGGCGCAGCACGCCGGTGTCGATACGGGTGCGCAGGGTGTCGGCCACCACGCGAGAGGTGACGCGTGAGGGCTGTGACCGTGGTGACCTCTTCCGCCCAGTGGCGGAGACGTGTTCCGGGTCCACGGACAAAGGCTACAACTTCCCGCCATCTTGCGGCAGTTCGCGGGATGATGGTTATGAGCCGCTTCCACGCGGCTATAACTACAGTGAAGTTGGCAGCCAACTTGACCGACATGGTCGAGCTTTCCGGCGGTTGGCCGACCGGGCTCCCCTTCCGGAGGGGAGCCGGGAGCCCGGCAGGGGGCGGCCACGGGAGCGCACAGCCACAACTGAACACCCGCACAGCCACAACCGAACAGCGTCAGCGCACAGCCACAACCGAACAGCACGCTACGGATGAACGGCCGCCGGCACGGCAGGAGACGACCGGGGTCGGGTCAGAAGGAGTCCGGGCACCACGGGCGCGCGGACGTGCGGAACAGGGCGTCGGCCGCACGGGCGGCGCCCTCCCGCTCCTCCTGGACCCGCCCCAGCGCCGCCAGCCGTGCCGTCGAGCCGTCTCCCAGCCACAGCGTGGCCAGCTCGGCCACCGGCAGGGTCAGCTCGGCGGCCGCGCCGCCCGCCGGGGTGCAGGACGCGCCCTCGGGGGACGCCTCCAGCCGGTACCGGCCGCCCGCCGTGCCGTCCTCGTCCAGCACCTGAAGCACCAGCGACCCGGACCGCTCGTAGCTCCGCGCCTCCAGCGCCCGTACGACGTCCAGCAACCGGACCCACAGCCAGTCCGTGTGCGTCTCGACGCGGGCCGCGCGTACGTCGGGCAGCAGGAAGGGGAGCAGGGAGTCCGGGGCCCGCCAGCCGCTCTTGACGTGGGCGATCCAGTCGATCGAGCACAGGTAGCGCCACAGCGCGGCCTCGGCCGCCGGGGTCGCGGCGGTCAGCCAGTCCACCTTGGCCGTGTTGTCCGGCTGCTGCCCCTCCCACTTGCTCTCGCAGCGGTACGACACCAGGCCCTCGACCTCGCCGGAGGCGGAGCGGTACACCGCGTAGAACGGCTCGGTCCAGTCCCGGCCGAAGCGGGCCACCCCCGTACGGGCGTCCCACCACAGGTCGTCCCGCCCGATCGCGCCCGGCGTCACCGCGCGCACCCGCTCGGACAGCTTCGGGCCCAGCGCACGCACCTCGGCGCCGTCCACCAGGTCGATCCGGGCGCCGTCCGCCGGGCCCGCCCAGCGCGGGTCGAGACCCGAACGGGTCACGTCCACCGTCCAGTTGGTCGCCCAGGTCGCGGGGCCGAAGCCGTGCTTGCCATAGATCGGGTACTCGGCGGCGATCAGCGTGGCGATCACGTCCCCGCGCTCCCGCGCGGCCGCCAGGTCCTCACGCATCATGCGCGTGAGCAGGCCGCGGCGGCGGTGGGTCGGGGAGACGGTGACGTTGGAGATCGCGTTCGACGGGACATAAGCGCCGCCGACCGCGGTGACCTCCTGGGCGAAGGAGCGGAAGGTGCCCACGCAGCGGCCGCCGTCGAAGGCGCCGAGCAGGCGGCCCGGCTCGAACTGCCTCAGCCTCGCCGCCCGTTGCTCCGGGGTGAGCACGGGGTCCTGCAGGAAACCGGTGTCCAGGGCGCGGTGCCAGTTGTCGAACTCGTCCTGGGCCACGGGGCGTACGTCGATCATGGTGCCACGGTAGGCGCGTGACCCGGCGTGTGTCGCGCGTATTTCCCGCGCCCGGGTCCGGTCAGGCCAGCAGGTCGTCCACCTGAGCCTCGCCCGCCCGGTACCGGCGCGCGATCTCGCCCCCGCAGTCGTCGGCGGTGCGCTGGAGGCCCTGGCGGCGGTGGGAGATCTCCTGCTCGTACCCGGTCAGCCGGCCCATCGCGTCCGCCAGCTCGGCGTCCGTACGGGCGGTGAGGTCGGACAGCTCGACCTCGGCCAGCATCTCCGCCGCGAGTTTGCCGTACTCCTCACTGTGCGGGGTGCCGAGGGTGACATGGCGGGCGGAGGAGCGGTGGCGGGCCGGGGCGTCGGCCAGGATCTCCGACAGCCGCTCCACCACCGACCCGTCCACCGGCGCCGGTACGCGCTCCCCGCCCCGGCGGGCCAGCTCGGCGCGCAGGATGTCGATCCGGCCCTGGAGCAGCCGCCGGACGTAGCTCAGATCGGCCTCCTCCCGCTGGGCGTCCCGGCGCAGGGCGCGCAGCTCGGGCAGGCTCAGCGGGGCCAGGACGCTCGCGGCGGGCTCCTCGGGCGGCGGACTCGGCGGGCTCTCGGCGCGCTGCGCGGGCGGCCGGTGCGTGACCGGACCACTGGTGCTCGGTGTGCTCATTGCGGTGGACCGTCCCCTCGACCGGCGTGTGGGAAGCATCGTGCCACCCCCGGTGGCCGCTATGTGACCGACTGCCCCCGAACGGCCCTGGATGGGGGGTATTGATTGGTTGTGGACCCCCCGGACCGACGCACCCCCGGCCGCACGGCATGATGGGCGCATGCGTGCGGTGGTGCAACGGGTGGACGGCGCGAGCGTCGTCGTGGACGGCGAGACGGTGGGCGCGATCGAGGGCGAGGGCCTGTGCGTCCTGGTCGGCGTGACCCACGAGGACACCAAGGAGAAGGCGGCCCAACTGGCCCGCAAACTCTGGTCGGTGCGCATGCTGTCCGACGAGCGGTCGTGCAGCGACATCGACGCCCCGCTGCTGGTCGTCAGCCAGTTCACCCTCTACGGCGACGCCCGCAAGGGCCGCCGCCCCACCTGGAACGCGGCCGCCCCCGGCCCGGTCGCCGAACCACTGGTGGACGAGGTCGTCGCCCAGCTCCGCGCCCTCGGCGCCACGGTGGCCACGGGCCGCTTCGGGGCCCGGATGCGGGTCTCCCTGACGAACGACGGCCCCTTCACGATCCTGCTCGACATCTAGGGCCCCTAGGCCCTGTCTGACAATTCCCGTCTGCC
>NZ_WWKH01000764.1:0-4073 GCF_009865595.1 Streptomyces sp. SID1328
AGCCCGCCTGGCCCGACGTCTGGCAGACCCACCCCCTCCTCAGCGGCCTCGTCCCCCTCGTCCACACCCCCAGCCCCCACCAGGCCCCCGACCCCGCTGTTGGCAGCGCGGGCACCGGATGCCCGTACCCCTTGCCCCCGAACCCCTCACCCATGGGTGGCACGGCGTTCACACCGGCGGGGTTCGGCCGCCACCGGCTCCACCTGGACGACGAGCTCGGCATCGTCCACACCCAGACACCACGCACACCCCACGCCCCGCCACCCGCCGCCGGCACAGCTGCGGCATTCCCCGCCGCGCCCCAGGCAGCACCCAGGGCAGTCGCCGATGCCTGACACCCCCACCCCCAGCGCACCGGACACTGCGGCCCCGGCCAGCCCCCGGCCCGCAGCCCCGCCCGCTCACCAGGCAGCCGACAGCCGGGAAAGGGCCGGCGGCTTCTACTGTCTCGCCGAGCAGCCCTGGATCCCCGCGCATGCCCAAGGAGCCCTCACCGGCTACGGGTTGCGCGGGCTGCTGCTCGACGCCCACCGCATCGACAGGCTCGCCCTGCCCGTACCGCCCGCCGAATCCGCCCTGCTGCGGCTGCTGGCCGCGGTGACAGCGAGGATCAGCGGCCTGGACGACCCCGACATGCCGGCCGACCAGTGGCACGACACGCGCCGCCGCCTCCTCGCCCGGGGCCGCTTCGACGAGCCGGCCGTCAACAGCTACCTGGACAAGTGGACCTGGGAACTGTTCCACCCCACCCGGCCCTTCCTCCAGGACCCCGCCCTCGCCCGCCAGTGCACCAAGACGTCCGGAGTGAACAAGCTCGTCTTCGGCCGCCCCGCAGGCAACAACCTCGCCTGGCTCTCCGCCCACGCCGACACCCGCCCCCAGCCCGTCCCCGCCGCCCAGGCCGCCTGGCACCTGCTGCTGTGGCACTACTACGGACCCTCCGGCACGTGCAGCAGCCGCACCGTCGGCGCCACCACCGCCGGACAGCTCCGCGCCGGCCCCCTGCGTGCCGCGCTGTCCTTCCACCCCCAGGGCCGCACCCTGTTCGAGACGCTGCTGCTCTCCCAGACCCCCTACCGGGGCCTGGGACAAAGCGAGGAAGACCTGTGCCCTTGGGAGGAGCCCGGGCCGCCTGACCCGCTGCGCCCGCCCGCCGAAATCACCTGGCCCGGCCGGCTGCTGACCGCACGCTCCCGCCACGCCCTGCTCCTGGTTGCCGACGCCGACTACCGGCATGCGGTCGACGCGTACGTCACCTGGGCCACCCTGGAACGGCCGCTGCCCGCGACCGACCCCTTCGTCATCACGCTCACCGACCCCACCAAAGAAGCCGACCGGCGCGACACCGTCCGCCGCGCCGACCGCCACCGCGGGGCCTGGCGGGACCTGGACGGCCTGCTGCTGGCCGGCGACGAGACCACCGGCGTGCGCCGGCCCGAGGTCTTCACCGACCTCAACGAATGGCCCCCCGACCTCACCGCGCACGTCACCGTCACCGTCCACGGCTTCGACCAGGACTCCAAGACCCGCGACCACCTCTGGTACTCGGGCCACACCCCCGCGATCTGGACGTGGGCCCAGGAACACAACCCCGACCTCGCGCTGCGCATCTCCGAATGCCGGCAGGCCGCCGAAGTCCTCGGCGCCCACCTGATCCGGGCTGCGAACCGCGCCTGGCGCGAATCGACCCGCCCGTCCCCGGCCGACGGCGCCCGCCCCGGGGAAGACGGCGGGCGTCCCCCGTCTGCCTGGGCCAGGGAGTCCACCGCCCGTTACTGGCCCCGCGCCGAGTCCCTGTTCTGGGACCTCGTCCGCCACCGCACCCAGGAGGCGGCCTTCCCCGCCTTCGCGGCCGAGGCAGCCCGCTGCCTGCGCGCCACGCTCACCCCCCTCCTGCACCACTACCGAGGCGCCGGTCCTGCCCTTGCCCGCGCCGTGCGCGCCCTGCACACCGCAGGAGCCGCCCCCGCCCCGCCCGTCGCGCCCCAGGAGCCGCAATGACCATCGCCCCCGGCACCCCGCCCGCCCCCCAGCAGGCGGCGGACACCGCGCGCAGCGCGCAGGACTACCGCGACCACTACGACTCGTTCGTGGCCCAGGTCCGCAGCCTGTGCGCCGCGCCGGGGGTGCGGCGCGCGCTCGAGAGCGGCTACGGCCGCGACATGCGCGACTTCCCCCACGGCCACCCCGCCCACCGCTACCTGATCAGATACGTCCACTCCTGGCCAGCGCAGCGCGCCCACTACACCGTCGCCGCCCTCATCGCCGCCGAATCCCGCCACACTCCCAGTCCCGACACCGCAGCCCCTCCCGTCCCGCACCCCGACACCCCCGGCACCGGCCCCCTCCCGGCGGCCGTCGCCGCGGCGGAGGCCGCCCGCATCTGGTGGCGCAGGCCCAACCTCGGCCGGAGCCTTGCCCGGACTGTGCCGCCTGGTCGGGGAGTCCGGCGTCCGCATCGACTGGGCCGTCCTGCTGTCCGACCTGACTGCATGGGAGACCCGGCGCAGCCAGATCGCCAACCGCTGGAAAGAAGCCTTCTACCTCCACAGCCCACCCCCCGGCGCCAGCCCCAGCACACCCCCCGCTCCCGATACCCCCGCCGAGGACCCCACCGCCTGAAATCCCCCGGCCCGTGCGCAGCCGTGACCGAACACCGCCAGAAGTCGCCCGCCCTAGCAGGCACCGGCAAGGAGAACCGCATGCCCTACCAACCCGCACGCTTCCTCGACCTGCACGTCCTGCAGCACGCGCCCGCCTCCCTGATGAACCGCGGCGAGCACAACGAGCCCAAGACCCTGGTGGTCGGCTCCGTGCAGCGGGCGGCACTGTCGCCGCAGAGCCAAAAACGCGCCCAACGGACCGACATCGAGGACTGGCTGAGCGAACACGCCGTGCGCACCCGCATGCTCCCTCCCCGCCTCAGCGGCCACCTCACCCACCAGGGATGGCCCAAGGACCTGGCCGACTTCGCCGCCCAGCAAGTCGCCCACTGCGCCACCTCAGAGGGACTGAAGACCAGCCCCCGCGCCGGACACCGCACCGAAGTCATGGTCTACACCGCCGAACAGCACCTCCTCGACGACCTCGCCCAGATCTGTACGGACCACCAGGAACAACTCGCGCTCGCCCTGCACCACAGCACCCAGAAGGCCGCCGACGACGCAGACGCGGGGGAGCACCCGGCCGAGGAGGACGACGCGAGCATCCTCGCCGCCAGCGCCGGGCGGCGCCGCAAAACCGCCCCCGCCGCTGCGAAGAGGCCCAGCACCTCCCGGCTCCTTCCCGCCAAGCAGATCGGCGCGATCCTCGCCCGCCGCACCGCCTGCATTGACCTGTTCGGCCGCATGCTCGCCGGCCACGACGAAAGCCACGTCACCGGCGCCGTCCACCTCGCCTGGGCCTTCACCACCCACGTCGGCGACCTCCAGCCGGACTTCTTCACCGCCGGGGAGGACTGGCCCGCCGACGGCGACCCCGGCAGCGCCCACCTGGACACCGCCCTGCTCACCTCCGGGGTGTTCTACCGCTACGCCACCGTCAACCTCACCCAGTTGACGGAGAACACCGGCGGCGACCTGGCGCACGCCCAGCGGCTGGCCGAACTGTTCATGGAGGCGTTCCTGCTGTCCCTGCCGCAGGCCAAACGCACCTCCACCGCTCCGCACACCCTGCCTGACACGGCCGCCTACGTCGTCCGCGACCGCCGTCCCGTCTCCTACGCGCCTGCCTTCGAACAGCCCGTGGAGGCCGCGGCGGCCGGCGGCTTCCTCGCCCCCTCCCGCCAGGCCCTCGCCGACTATGCCGCCCTGGCCACCCGCATGACCGGCACCCGCCACCGCGTCGGGCACGGCCACCTCACTCTCCACCCCGAACCCCTCGCCGCCCTGGGCCCCCACCACCCCTCCTACGACGAGTTCATCGCCGCCGCGCTCACCGACGCCGCCCTCACCGCAAGCGCGCCTGCGGCCGGCGCCGCCTCGCCCCGCACCGGCCGCACCAAGGCCACCGCATGACCCCCCGCCCCCACGGCGTCCCGCACCAAAACAGCACCCCGGCCCAGCAAAACGCCC
>NZ_WWKH01000079.1:0-201 GCF_009865595.1 Streptomyces sp. SID1328
CCGGCGAACGCCCGCAGGGCGAGGTCGGCGCCGCGACTGGACGTGGTCAGCTCCGGGTCGCACAGCAGCGTGGCGAGCAGCGGCCGCAGGAAGCCGTCGACGGTACGGGCGGGCACCCCGCGCGCCGCCAGCGCGTCGGCGGCGGCCTGCTCCGGGCGGGCCAGCAGCCGGTCCACCGGGGTGGCGGCGATCCGGGCCAGC
>NZ_WWKH01000765.1:0-2031 GCF_009865595.1 Streptomyces sp. SID1328
GTCGTCCCGCAGGACCGGCCCGGCGACGACCCGGCCTGACGGTCAGGACGCCCGGTCGCGGGCCTGCTCGGCGGCGGCCCGCACCGGGCCCCGGTACAGCGGGCCGTGGCCGGGCAGCAGCACGTCACCCTCCAGTTCGGCGATCAGCGCCAGCGAGGTCACGGCCCGGTCCGTGTCGTGGTGGAAGAAGCCGTGCAGCATCTGCGGGCCCCGGACGCGGGAGGTCGCGTGCCCGGTGATCAGGGCATCGCCGGAGATCACGACGCCCGCTCCGGGCAGGTGGTAGACGCAGTGCCCGCCGGTGTGGCCCGGCGTGTGCACGGGCACCGGGTGCCCCGGCAGATCGAGGGCGCCACCGGACTCGAACGGCTCGGGCTTCACCACCGGGTTGTGCTCGGTGCCGCCCGCCTTGACCACATGCACCGCCCACGGCACCACACCGGGCCGCCAGGCGTTGCGCACCACGTCACCGATCGAGCACTGCTGCAGGAAGTCCCGCCGGGCGTGCGGCACTTCGGCCGGATGCAGCAGCACCGGCGTGCCGTGGGCGGCGCGCAGGTACTCGGCCGAGCCCAGGTGGTCGTTGTGGGCGTGGGTGATCAGCACCGCCGTCACCGCCTCGGGCGAACTGCCCACGGCGTCGAGGGAGTCGAGCAGCCCCTGCCGGTCTCCCGGATACCCGGTGTCGATGAGACTGACGTCCTCACCGTCCTTCAGGATCACCCAGTTGACGTGGTGACCCCGCACGAGGTGGACGCCGTCCGCGACTTGCTCTGCCTGTGCCCGCATGTTCCCCTCGGATTCCGGCCGATGACCTGACGGCGTCAGCCAACCAGATGCCGGGTCAGCGCACCCCGCGAGGGCGGAACTGGATGCTGATCCGGGGCCCGGCGGCCCGCGCCGACTTGGGGACGCAGTGCTCCCAGGTGCGCTGGCAGGAGCCGCCCATCACGATCAGGTCGCCGTGCCCGAGCGGCCGGCGTACGGCCACCGGGCCACCGCCCGCCGGACGCAGCAGCAGATCGCGCGGGGCGCCGACCGAGAGGATGGCGACCATCGTGTCCTCGCGGCTGCCCCGCCCGATCCGGTCGCCGTGCCACGCCACGCTGTCCCGGCCGTCGCGGTAGTAGCACAGCCCGGCCGTGACGAAGGGCTCGCCCAGCTCCGGTCCGTAGTGCGCCGAGAGCACCTCGCGGGCCTCGTCCAGCACCGGGTGGGGGAGCGGGTCCCGGTCGCGGTAGAAGGACAGCAGGCGCGGTACGGACACCACGTTGTCGTACATCCGGCGCTGCTCGGCCCGCCAGGGGACCTCCGCGGCGAGCTGTTCGAACAGCGCGTCGGCCCCGCTCAGCCAGCCCGGCAGCACGTCGATCCAGGCCCCCGAGCCCAGTACGGTCCGCTCCAGCCCGTCGAGAGAGCCGAGGCTCAGCTCGTCGGCCTGGTCGAACAGCGAACTCTGGAGGTGCGTGGACATGGGGACAGCGTACTCCTGAATCGAAAGTGTGTTCTAGCGATCATGAACCCTCTCGTGCAACCCGAGCGCGCGGCTCTTTCCATACATAGATGTATCGGATACGTTCCTGTATCGAAAGCGAGGTGCGGGCGATGACGGCCGAGGAGAAGGCGCCGCGGGTCACCAAGCGGCGGGCGCGGACGCGGGCCGAACTGCTCGCCGCCGCCTTCGCGGTGTTCGCGGCCAAGGGGTTCGGGCGAGTCTCCATCGAGGAGGTCTGCGAGGCCGCCGGATACAGCCGGGGTGCCTTCTACTCCAACTTCGCCACGCTCGACGAGCTGTTCTTCGCCCTGTACCAGGAGCGCGCCGACCTCATCGCCGCCCAGGTCGCCGAGGCGCTCGCCCAGGACGGCCCCGCGCTGGACGTGGCCGCCTCCGTGGACCGCGTCGCCGAGGTGCTCCTCCTCGACGTGGACTGGCTGCTGGTGAAGACCGACTTCCTCGTGCACGCCGCCCGCGACCCGGCCGTCGCCGAGACCCTGCTGCGGCACCGGGCCCGGCTGCGCGAGGCCGTCGCC
>NZ_WWKH01000766.1:0-1153 GCF_009865595.1 Streptomyces sp. SID1328
ACGCCGAGCCGGTCGCCACCCGCGTCACCCGCTGGACCGACGGCCTGCCGCAGTACCCGGTCGGCCACCACGCGCGCGTGGCCCGTGTCCGCGAGCACATCGCCAAGCTGCCCGGCCTCGCGGTGTGCGGCGCCCAGTACGACGGCGTGGGCATCCCCGCCTGCATCGCCAGTGCCTACGCGGCCGTCGACCAGCTCGGCGGCGACCTCGCCGGTGTGCGCGAGCTGACGGCCAACCCGGTGCAGAGCCTGCACGGCGGAGCGGGAGAATAGGGGGCATGAGTGACGACGCCCCCACCACCGAGCCGGCCCGCATCCCGAACAAGGGCAAGCTGGCCAAGGACCTCAACCAGGTCATCCGCTACACCCTGTGGTCCGTCTTCAAGCTGAAGGACGTGCTGCCGGAGGACCGCGCGGGCTACGCCGACGAGGTCCAGGAGCTGTTCGACCAGCTCGCCGCGAAGGACGTCACGGTCCGCGGCACCTACGACGTCTCCGGCCTCCGCTCCGACGCCGACCTGATGATCTGGTGGCACGCCGAGACCGCCGACCAGCTTCAGGAGGCGTACAACCTCTTCCGCCGTACCAGGCTGGGCCGCGCGGTCGAGCCCGTGTGGTCGAACATGGCGCTGCACCGCCCGGCCGAGTTCAACCGCTCGCACATCCCGGCGTTCCTCGCCGACGAGACGCCCCGCAACTACGTGAGCGTCTACCCCTTCGTGCGCTCCTACGACTGGTACCTGCTGCCCGACGAGGACCGCCGCCGCATGCTCGCCGACCACGGCAAGATGGCCCGCGGCTACCCCGACGTGCGCGCCAACACGGTCGCCTCCTTCTCGCTGGGCGACTACGAGTGGCTGCTCGCCTTCGAGGCCGACGAGCTGTACCGCATCGTCGACCTCATGCGTCACCTGCGCGCCTCCGAGGCCCGGATGCACGTCCGCGAAGAGGTGCCGTTCTACACCGGCCGCCGCAAGTCCGTGGCCGAACTGGTGGCGGGGCTCGCCTAGGCGCCCCTGCCCTTGAGCGCGTCCCGGTCCGGGGTGCCGCGTCCGGCCGGCTCGGTGGGGCGCGGCTCCGGGCGCGGGGCGCAGGCGGCGCGGCGGCCCGGCAGGCGGCCTTCGAGCAGGTAGGCGTCCAAGTGGGCGTTGACA
>NZ_WWKH01000767.1:0-1134 GCF_009865595.1 Streptomyces sp. SID1328
GGCCGCGCGCGGGCGCCGGATGATCGGCTGGGACGAGATCCTCGACGGCCCGCTCCCGCCCGGCGCCGCCGTCTCCTCCTGGCGCGGGCACCGGGGTGGCCGGATCGCCGCGCGGGCCGGGCACGACGTGGTCATGTGCCCCGAGCAGCACGTGTACCTCGACCACCGGCAGGCGCCCGGCGAGGACGAACCGGTGCCCATCGGCTACGTCCGGACCCTGGCCGACGTCTACCGGTTCGAGCCCGTACCGGACGGCCTCACCGCCGAGGAGGCCCGCCATGTGCTGGGCGCCCAGGCCAATGTGTGGACCGAGGTGACCGAGGACGCCGGACGCGTGGACTACCAGGTCTTCCCCCGGCTCGCCGCGTTCGCCGAGGTCGCCTGGAGTCCGCTGCCCGCGCCCGCGGAGCGGGACCTCGCGGACTTCGAGCGCCGGATGGGCGCCCACTACCGGCGACTTGACGCCCTCGGCGTCGCCTACCGCCCGCCCGGCGGCCCCCGCCCCTGGCAGCGGCGCCCCGGAGTGCCCGGCAGGCCCTTCGCCGGACCGCCCGTCGAGCCGGAGCCCCCGGCCCCCGTGCGCGCGGACGCCCGCCCCGGCGCGTAACGGGAGAACCACCCGTGACATCGCCGAAGAGGGTCAATCGGACCCATCCCGAGATGCCGGTGTAAACCGGACCATCCCCCCGATGGAGTGGGTCAACACCCCTTGGCCGACCCGCGCGTCCGAGCCTTGCGAAGATGTGCCAGAGTTGCCACGTCCGCCCTGTCAGCACGTACCGTACGGCAGCACAGGCGCGACCAGGTGGGGCAGCGGGAAGGGGCAGCCGGTTTGACCACGCACGCACCGCAGGCGGCACAGGCCGTCACGCTGCCCACGACGCTGGACGAGGCGGTGGCGGCCCTGACCGCCATGCCCGCCGCGGTCCCCGTCGCCGGCGGCACCGACCTCATGGCGGCCGTCAACTCCGGGCAGCTCAGGCCCGCCGCGCTGGTCGGCCTCGGCCGGATCAGCGAGATCCGCGGCTGGCAGTACCAGGACGGCCACGCGCTGCTCGGCGCCGGCCTCACCCACGCCCGCATGGGCCGGCCCGACTTCGCCGCGCTGATCCCGGCGCTCGCCGCCGCGGCGCG
>NZ_WWKH01000768.1:0-1375 GCF_009865595.1 Streptomyces sp. SID1328
GGCGGCCGCGTAGCCGACCAGGAAGGAGGTGATCGGGGCGGCCGGGCGGGCCACCTCGTGTGCGACCACCTTGGTCATGTCCAGCAGCTCGGCGATGTCGACATCGAGGTCGATGCCCAGCCCGGCCTTGGCCGCCGCGATCCATTCGTGCATCCGGTTCACTTCGTCGGTCCTCACTCGTGGGGTCGGTACGGGTCTCAGCCGCCGATGGCCGACATGGGCCGGTCGGGACGGCGGAAGTCCTCGCTGTTGATGGCGTGACCGGGGGCCTTGACGGCGATGCAGGAGCGCCAGGCGGCCTCCAGCGCGTCGTCGTCGGCGCCCGCGCGGAGCAGCGCGCGCAGGTCGGACTCCTTTGTGGCGAACAGGCAGTTGCGCAACTGCCCGTCGGCGGTCAGCCGTACCCGGTCGCAGTTGCCGCAGAACGGCCGGGTGACGCTGGCGATGACGCCCACGCGGGAGTCCGTGCCGTCGATCCGCCACTCCTCGGCCGGGGCGTTGTCCTCGCGCGGCACGGGGGTGAGGGTGAAGCGCTCGCCGATCCGGTCCAGGATCTCGGCGGCGGTGACCATCTTCTCCCGCTCCCAGGCACCCTGGGCGTCCAGCGGCATCGACTCGATGAACCGCATCCGGTAGCCGTTCTCCACGGCGAACGCGGTCAGGTCCGCGATCTCGTCGTCGTTCACCCCGCGTACCGGCACCGCGTTGACCTTGACCGGGTCGAGCCCGGCGGCGCGGGCCGCGCGCAGCCCCGCCAGCACGTCGGCCAGCCGGTCGCGCCGGGTGATGGCGGCGAACCGCTCCGGGCGCAGGGTGTCCAGGCTGACGTTGACCCGGCCCAGCCCGGCCTCGCGCAGCGCGACGGCGGTACGGGCGAGCCCGATGCCGTTGGTCGTGATGGACAGCTCGGGCGCCTTCGGAAGCGCGGACAGCCGGGCGACCAGACCGGGCAGGCCCCGGCGCACCAGTGGCTCCCCACCGGTCAGCCGGACCTCGCTGATGCCGAGTCGGCCGGTGGCGATGCCGACCAGGCGGACGATCTCGTCGTCGCTCAGCAGTTCGTCCTTGGGCAGCCAGGCCAGCCTCTCGGCGGGCATGCAGTAGGTGCAGCGCAGATTGCAGCGGTCGGTCAGGGACATCCGGAGATCGGTGTGGACGCGGCCGAACCGGTCCACCAGCGGCTTCGGGGCGGCGGTGTCACTGTGCTGGTCGGTGAGCGGTCGGGACACGGGCCTGCCTTCTTCCTGTGCTGCCGGTCGGCGGTCGTACGGTGTGCGGTCCGCCCGCACCGGGCGGCGGTGGCGTGCTCCGGGTGGCCGTGCGGTGCGCACCGGCCGCCCGGTGCCGGGGACGCCGCCCGGCTCCAGGAGGGTCC
>NZ_WWKH01000769.1:0-1053 GCF_009865595.1 Streptomyces sp. SID1328
GGGGCGCCAGTGGTGCTTGTACGGTTCGTCGCCGCGCATCAGGCTCAGGGCGCCGTGGGAGCCCTCGGCGGTGTGCGCGGCGCAGGCGTCCAGCAGTATGACGGCGACGTCCGCCTTGCGTTCGCGCAGCGAGGGATGCGCGCCGTAGAGGTAGCCGCCCGCGAGGCTCGGGGAGAGCAGCGTGAGGTCGACGGCGACGACCTCCTCGCCGATGCGGAACTCGGTGACGACTGCGTCCCCGGAGCGCACCATCGGCTCCACCGCCCGCACCAGGTGCTCCTTGAAGCGGGGCCGCAGATGCTCGGGCGTGACCTTCCGGCCCTGCCACTGGAGCCGGTGCAGCTCCAGCAGCCGGGCCACCGCCGCCTCTGCCTCACCGGGACCGGCCGTGTGCCGGGTCACCCCGAGCGCGGACAGCTTGCGCAGCTTGGCCCGTACCCGCTGGGCCTTGTTGGACGGCAGCCGGGTGAGCAGCTCGTCCATCGGCACCGGGGGCAGCTCCAGGCACAGGGAGTCCGGCACGCGTCGGCGCGGTCCCGGCCAGCGGTCGTAGACACGCTCCGCCGCGCCGCCGGCGCGTACCTCGCGCAGGTCGATCAGGGTGGTGCGGGCGGCCGTCCACAGGGCGTCGGTCAGGGCCGCGAGGGCGCGGCCGTCGTCGGCGTCGTCGAGCAGGACGTCGCCGTAGTCGGAGACCGTGCCGCCCAGCGGGACCAGCGCGGGGAAGGGGAGCCGGGTGAGGGTGAGGGGGGCGGCGGCGAGCAGGTCGCGGCCCGAGCGCACCAGCAGGACGCGGAGCCTGCCGGTCCTGCCGTACGACTGCCACCAGGAGTGCAGCCAGGCGTGGCTCTGGAACGGGGTCGCGGTGGCGCAACGCCGGTGCAGGCGGCCCCAGGCGGGGGCGAGGGCGGCGAAGGCCATGTCGTCGGTGAGGAGTTGGGTGGTGAGCGGGGGACGCGCGAAGGTTGCGGGGCGCGCCGCGTACGTCGCCGTCACAGCCGGCTGCGGACGTCGGCGGCGAAGGCCGGGCCGGGCAGCGGGGCCGCGAGCGCG
>NZ_WWKH01000770.1:0-884 GCF_009865595.1 Streptomyces sp. SID1328
TCCACGCGCAGCACCAGCTCGCGCGGGCTGAACGGCTTCGTCACATAGTCGTCCGCGCCGACCTCCAGACCGAGCACACGGTCGTCCTCGTCGCCGCGCGCGGTGAGCATGATGACCGGCACCGGGCCGCGCTCCCGCAGCCGGGCGCACACCTCCAGCCCATCCATGCCGGGCAGCATGAGGTCGAGCACCACCAGGTCGGGCCACCGGCCGGCGGCGGACTCGAGGGCGGAGGGGCCGTCCGCGGCGCGGTCCACCGCGTGTCCGGCACGGACCAGGTACCCGGCGACGACCTCCGCGACGGTCGGGTCGTCGTCCACGACCAGGACCCGGCCGGCGGACGGTGTTGTGTTCGGCTGCTGCATGCCCTCCAGCCTGGCACCACGACCGGGCCCCGCCCCCCACGGCAGCCGGACGTCCGCGTTTCGTAAGGAGCGGAAGTCCGGTTCGTCCTGGTTCGGCTTCGTAGGGTGACAGCCGTGACCACCTCATCCCCACCCACCCCTGCCCTCGTGGACGTCGTGCTGCCCTGCCTGGACGAGGCAGAGGCGCTGCCCTGGGTGCTGGCCCGCATCCCGGCGGGCTGGCGCGCCATCGTCGTGGACAACGGCTCCACCGACGCCTCCGCCGAGGTCGCCCGCGCCCTGGGCGCGACCGTCGTACGCGAGGAACGGCGCGGCTTCGGTGCCGCCTGCCACGCCGGGCTGCTCGCCGCCACCGCGGACCTGGTCTGCTTCTGCGACTGCGACGCCTCTCTCGACCCGAGCCTGCTCGTGCCCTTCATCGAGGAGGTGCGCGCGGGCGGGGCCGACCTGGTGCTCGGGCGGCGCCGTCCGCAGGGGCGGGGGAGCTGGCCCGCGCACGCCCGCGCGGGCAACCTTGCG
>NZ_WWKH01000771.1:0-838 GCF_009865595.1 Streptomyces sp. SID1328
CAACCAGAAGGGCGGCGTCGGCAAGACCACGTCGACCATCAACCTGGGCGCGGCGCTCGCGGAGTACGGACGGCGCGTGCTGCTCGTGGACTTCGACCCGCAGGGCGCGCTGTCGGTGGGTCTCGGCGTCAACCCGATGGAGCTGGACCTCACCGTCTACAACCTGCTCATGGAGCGGGGCATGTCGGCCGACGAGGTGCTGCTGAAGACGGCGGTCCCGAACATGGACCTGCTGCCCTCCAACATCGACCTGTCGGCCGCCGAGGTGCAGCTGGTCTCCGAGGTCGCGCGCGAGTCCACGCTCCAGCGCGCCCTGAAGCCGCTGATGGACGACTACGACTACATCGTGATCGACTGTCAGCCCTCGCTGGGCCTGCTCACCGTCAACGCGCTGACCGCCGCGCACAAGGTGATCGTGCCGCTGGAGTGCGAGTTCTTCGCGCTGCGCGGTGTGGCCCTGCTGACCGAGACCATCGAGAAGGTCCAGGAGCGGCTCAACCCCGAGCTGGAGCTGGACGGCATCCTGGCCACGATGTACGACTCGCGCACGGTGCACAGCCGCGAGGTGCTGGCGCGGGTGGTCGAGGCGTTCGACGACCACGTCTACCACACGGTCATCGGGCGTACGGTCCGCTTCCCGGAGACCACGGTCGCCGGTGAGCCGATCACCACGTACGCCTCCAACTCCGTCGGTGCCGCCGCCTACCGTCAGCTCGCCAGGGAGGTGCTCGCCCGGTGTCACGCCGAGTGAGTCTGCCCGGAGCCGACGAACTGTTCCGCACGACAGGGGGGATGGGGCTCCAGTCCTCCTCGCCCCGGCGCGGGCCGGGCCCGGAGG
>NZ_WWKH01000772.1:0-2796 GCF_009865595.1 Streptomyces sp. SID1328
GGCTGCCCGAGGACAGCCTCGGCACCGGCGCCCCCACCGCCGAGGACACCGCCGGCCGGCTCGCCGGACTCGGCTGACCGGCACCGAGACGCACCGAGGCACACCACGGGAGGCAGCGATGACGAGCGCGGGGGACGCGACACCCGTACCGGAGCACGGCGAGCCACTGCCGGACCTGCTCACCCTCGACCTGGAGGAACTGCGCACCCTGGACCACCCCGTACTGCGCGAGGTCCTGGACACCCTCACCGAACGGGCGGGAAAACCGGCCGAGATGCTCTGGGGCTTCAACAACTGCCTCTGATCCGCTCGCTCCTGGTCACCCGACGGCGGAATCCGGCAAGTTCCGCCCCCTTGCGTTTGGCGCCGGGCCGCGACCGGGAACGCCCCCGCACACACGGGCGGACGAGCCACGCCCGCATCGCGGTACGGGGGTACGGGATGTCCGGGACGACCGCCGCCCCGACGCGGGCGCGACCGCGCCCCTTCCGCCAGTTCATCGTCAAGGCGCACGGCCGCTGCAACCTCGCCTGCCGCTACTGCTACCTGTACGAGGGCCCCGACCACACCTGGCGCACCCGTCCCGCCGCCGCTCCCGCCGAGGTGCTCGACCGCACCGCCGACCGCATCGCCCGGCACGCCCGCGACCACGCCCTGACCGCGCTCTCCCTCGTCCTGCACGGCGGCGAACCCCTGCTGGCCGGCGCCGGCACCCTGGCGCGCTTCACGGACACCGTCCGCGCCCGGGTGCCCCAGGGCTGCGCCGTGCACGCCACCGTGCAGACCAACGCCACCCTGCTCACCCGTGACCGGGTGGCCCTCCTCGCCCGGCACGGCATCCGTATCGGCATCAGCCTCGACGGCGGGAACGCCACCCTCAACCACCGGCGCGTCGACCACGCCGGCCGCCCCTCCTGGCCCGCCGCGGCGCACGGCGCCCGCCTGGTCGCCGACCACTTCCCCGAGGCGTACGCGGGAGTCCTCACCGTGGTCGACCCCACCACCGACCCCGTCGGGACGTACGAGTCCCTGCTCACCCTGCGCCCGCCCGCGCTCGACCTGCTGCTGCCCCACGGCAACTGGTCGGCACCGCCCCCGCACGGGGGCGAGTACGGCGACTGGCTGTGCCGCGTCTTCGACCGCTGGTGGTCGGCCGGGCGGCGCGAGACGCGGGTACGGCTCTTCGAGGAGTGCCTCGCCCTGCTGCTCGGCCTGCCCGCCGCCACCGAGTCCCTGGGACTCGCCCCCTTCGACGCCGTCGTCATCGAGACCGACGGCTCCATCGAACAGGTCGACTCGCTGAAGTCGGCGTACGACGGCGCCGCCGAGACCGGGCTCGACGTGTTCCGGCACGACTTCGACCAGGCCCTCGCCCACCCCGGCGTCGCCGCCCGCCAGGCCGGGCTCGCGGGGCTGGCCGGGCGCTGCCGGGCCTGCCCGCTGGTCTCGGTGTGCGGGGGCGGCCACTACGCCCACCGCTACCGCGCGGGGCACGGCTTCGACAACCCGTCGGTGTACTGCGTCGACCTGCAGCGCTTCATCCGCCACGTGGCGGCGCGGCTGGCCGAGGAAGGAGGCACCCCGTGACGGCACCGCTGGACCGCGCCCTCGCCGAACTCAGCCGTACCGGGGGCGGCCCCGACACGCTCGCCCTCCTCGTCCGCGACCAGGACACCCGGCGCATGCTGCTGCTGCGTGCCGTCCTCGACGCCGCGGAGGGGGCCGACCCCGCCGACTGCCCGCCCGCCGCCAGGCGCCGGCTGCGCGAGGACTGGGCCCTGCTGACCGAGGCCGACCGCGCCGCCGACGGACCCCGCTCGCCCGCCCGGACCCGGCTCACCTACCCCTTCACCGGCCCCTGGGCCCGCCGCTGCCTGACCGCGCTCACCACCCCCGACACCGCGGGCGAACTCCCCCTGGAACTGGCCTACTTCAGTGCCCTTGCCGCAGCCGCCGCCGCCCGCGCGGGCCTGCCGTTCAGCACCGGACTCACCGCCCGCGACGGCCTGCTCTGCCTGCCCTCCCTCGGCGTGCTGCGCACCGGGCGGACCGGCTCCGCCGCGATCGAGGTGCGGCACAAGAACGGCCGCCTGACCCTGCGCAGACGCGGCGCCTCCGACGTGCACGTCCGGCTGGAGCAGGGCGTCGGCGCCTGGTCCGGCGCCCCCGCCTGGACCCCGGCGCACGCCCTGCCCGGCCTGCTGCCCGGCGCCGCCCCCGTACCGCTGGACGACCTCGACCCGTACCGCACCCCGCCCCGCGACCCCGGACGGTTCGCGTTCGGCGGGGCAGGCGGGCCCGACCACGCCGAGCGCAAGCGCTGGCTGCAGGCATGGTCCGGCACGGCACAGGCGCTGCGCACCGGCGGCGAACAGCGGCTCACCGAGACCATCGCCCTGCTGCGCTGCCTGGTCCCGCTCGCGCCCCCGCCCGGCTCGGACGGCCGGGGCAGCTCCAGCGGCACCCGGCGCGAGGCGTTCGGCGCGCTGCTCAGCACCACCCCCGCCACCCCGACCGCGCTGGCCGCCACCCTCGTCCACGAGATGCAGCACACCAAACTCGCCGCCCTCGGCGAACTGGTGGAACTGCACCGTGCCGGACCCGAGGCCCGCTACTTCGCCCCCTGGCGCCCCGACCCCCGCCCCTACGACGGGCTGCTGCACGGCACCTACGCCCATCTCGCGCTGGCCGACCACTTCCAGCGCACCGCGCTCGCCGAACCCGCCCGCCGCGAGGCCGCCTGGGCCGAACACGCCCGCTACCACGCCCAGGTCGCCGCCGCCCTGCCCGCGCTCG
>NZ_WWKH01000773.1:0-756 GCF_009865595.1 Streptomyces sp. SID1328
TGGGCATCGCCTGCGCGGCGCCCGTACTGCGCCACATCTACCGGGAGACGGCCTCCTCCCATCTGCGCGGCCGCGCGGCCCGCGCACTCGCGGCCACCGACCCCTCCTTCGCCGCCGGGTTCGCGGTCGAGTGCCTGTGGGACTGCGAGGAGACCACCCGCGAACTGGCCGCCCGCCACGCCGAGACCGGCGACGCCCGGGTCGTCGAACGCCTCCGCCGCCTGGCCGCCGACCCAGCCGAGGAGGACGAGGTCCAGACGGCGGTCCGCAGCCGCTTCGAACAGGACCCGCAGACGCTGTGAGCTGAAGGGGGCCCGCCGGATCAACGGCGGGCCCCTGTCAGCGGCGTACGAGTACGAAGCGCAGGGGCGTGCCCGGCCTCGCCTGGGCCGCGCCCGGCAGGTCCGCCGGGTGGACCACCGCCGGGACCGGGTAGCCGCCGGTCGTGGGGTGGTCGGCCAGGAAGATCAGGGGCAGACCGTCCGGCGGGACCTGGATCGCCCCCAACACCATTGCCTCGCTGGCCAGTTCACCCGAGCGGGCGCGTTCCAGCGTGGGCCCCTCCGTGCGCAGCCCGATGCGGTTGCCGGCCGGGGAGACGCGATACGTACGGCTCGTGAGGTCTCGGAGGGCCTGCGGGGTGAACCAGTCCTCGCGCGGCCCCAGCGTCACCCGGAGCACCAGCTCGGCCGGCGGCGCCGGCTGCGGGGCGGTGTCCAGGCGGGCCGGGGCGTCCGTCGGCGGGCCCAGCGGGAG
>NZ_WWKH01000774.1:0-554 GCF_009865595.1 Streptomyces sp. SID1328
GGTCGGCGCGGTGGCGGGCGGCACGGCCGCGGCGATCGCCCTGAGCCGCCGCCGCCGCTGACCCGGCCACGGCTCCCGCGCGCCCGAAGTATGCATCCGTCCTTCGAACACGCCTCAGCTTTCACAGAAATCAGCCCAGTTTCGATCAACAAACGGTCACCTTCCGCAAGTTGAAGGGTCATCAATCGCTAACACAGGCGACCTAATCGACGATTTGAGCAACTGGGTGTAGCAGGGTCTTCACGAAGCGTTATTCTCCTCAGACGCAAACCGGTACCCCTCCGTCGCTACGACGGGTGAAAGGTTCCGCACTGCACGTGATGGAAGCTCTGCCTCTGGGAGTCCCGTGTACCCACACGTCGGGGTTGACGCCTCGGGCCTGGCTACGCTGCGCGCAACTGTCGCAACGGTCAAAGACACGCTGCGCGGCCTCGTCCCCACCGCGCACACCGTCCCCGCCTTCGCCGGCGTCGGCGCCGCGCCCCTCGGTCCGTGCTACGCACTGGCCGAACGCGGCGCGGCCGTCGGCAGACGAGCCCGCTCCACGGGCGCGC
>NZ_WWKH01000775.1:0-2468 GCF_009865595.1 Streptomyces sp. SID1328
GTTGGCGTTGAAGTAGCCGCCGCCGTTGGTGCCCAGCTCCTTGATGGCCTCCTGCGAGGCGACCGCGCCGCCGTTCCACTGCTGCGAGCCGCCCATGAACTGGCCGACCTCATGAATGCCGGAGAAGTTCTGGATGGCGCCGCACGCCACCAGGATCACCGCGGCGATCACGGCGCCCGGCACCAGGATCCGTACGGTGCCCCGCACCAGGTCGGCCCAGAAGTTACCCAGTTGACCAGTGCGCGAGCGAGCGAAGCCCCGCACCAGCGCCACGGCGACGGCGATACCGACGGCCGCGGAGACGAAGTTCTGCACGGCCAGACCGGCGGTCTGCACGACGTGACCCATGGTCTGCTCGCCGTAGTACGACTGCCAGTTCGTGTTCGTCACGAACGACACGGCCGTATCGAACGACTGCGCCGGATTGACCGAGGAGAAGCCGAGCGAGCCGGGCAGCACACCCTGGAGCCGCTGGAGCAGGTAGAGGAAGAGGACGCTGACGGCGGAGAAAGCCAGGACACCGCGCAGATAGGCCGGCCAGCGCATCTCGGCGTCGGGGTCGGCGCCAATGCTCTTGTAGATCCACTTCTCCACCCGCAGGTGCTTCTTCGAGGAGTAGACCCGGGCCATGTAGTCGCCAGCGGGAACATAGACGAGGGCCAGCGCGCCTATCAGGGCGAGCAGTTGGAGCACGCCGGCAAGAACGGGACTCATATCGCTTCTCAGAACCTCTCCGGGAATATCAGGGCGAGGACGAGATAGCCCAGCAGGGCGACGGCCACGACGAGGCCGACGATGTTCTCGGCGGTCACAGCTTCGTCACCCCCTTGGCGACAAGGGCCACCAGCGCGAAACCCGCGAGCACGGTGACGACGAAGGCCAGATCGGCCATCGCGAACTCCTGGAGTGAGGTTTTTGATGTGGACGTGTAAGAGGAAAGCGCCTCGCTGGCCGGATCCGGTCGCCCGTTGACGGCTCTCTTACGGCCAGCCCCGCACCTTTGACGGGACTCTTACGGCCCCAGACCCGCACCGGTGAGTAGGCCGCCGCGACAGTCAGTGACCTGACTCACGGGAGCCGGAAGCGCAGCCGGCAGATCACCGCGTCGGTCTCCCGCCGTACGGCGTGTGCGACGACCGCGCCCCGCTGGTTCTGGAGCAGCCGCTGCCACAGCCGCTCCGGCTCGGTCTCCGGGATCAGGACCGTGATGCGGGTGCCCGGCTCGGCGGCGGCCGCCTCACGTACGTATGCGGCGATCGGGCGGCCGAGGCTGCGCCGCTCACAGGGCAGCCGCACCAGCGGTACCCCAGGGCCCCACTCCGCCCAGGACCGCTCCAGGGCGTGCAGCTGGGCCCGATCCTCGGAGTCCGGGTAGCACACGGTCACTGCGCGCACCTCGTCGCCGAGGGAGGCGGCCGCCGTCAGGGCCTCGGAGGTCAGCCGGGACAGCGAGGAGACCGGCACGATCACCAACGAGCGGTCGCGGCGCGGGGTCTTGGGGATGCGGCCCAGGCCGAGCCGCTCGCCGATGCGGCCGTAGGCGCGGTGCACGGTCTCGAACGCGGCCA
This sequence comes from Streptomyces sp. SID1328, assembly GCF_009865595.1. Lineage (NCBI taxonomy): Bacteria > Bacillati > Actinomycetota > Actinomycetes > Kitasatosporales > Streptomycetaceae > Streptomyces > Streptomyces sp. SID1328. The sequence goes on from NZ_WWKH01000775.1 coordinate 1,569, forward strand.
CGAGCAGGGGCAGCGCGATCACAACCAGCCAGGCGCCTTCCGCGAACTTGCTCGCGGTGACGACCACGGCCGCCACGCCGGTCAGGACCGCGCCGAAGCCGTTGAGCAGCGCCTTGCCACGCCATCCGCGGCTGTGCTCGAGCCGCCAGTGCCTCACCATGCCCACCTGGGCGATGGTGAAACCGAGGAACACGCCGATGGCGAACAGCGGCACCAGGGTGTTGGTGTCGCCGCCGGAGAAGACCAGCAGCGCGGCCGAGACCAGCGCGAGGGCGAGCACGCCGTGCCGGTGCACCTGGCGGTCGGCCTTCAGCGCGAAGACGTGCGGCAGGTAGTTGTCCCGGGCGAGCAGCTTCAGCAGGACGGGCAGACCGCCGAAGGAGGTGTTCGCGGACAGCGCCAGCAGGATCATCGTCGCGAACTGGATGACGTAGAAAGCCCAGTTGTGGCCGAGCGCGGCGTCGGCGAGCTGGGCGAGGACGGTGACGCCCTCGACCGGCTGGAGGTGGAAGCGGCCGATCAACACCGACAGGCCGATGAGCATCAGACCGAGGACGGCGCCGAGGGCGATCTCCGCGCGCTGCGCGCGCCTGACGCGCGGGACGCGGAAGGAGGGCACGGCGTTGGCGATGGCCTCCACGCCTGTCAGGGCGGCGCAGCCGGAGGCGAACGCCTTCAGCAGGAGCAGGGCTCCGACGGCGGAGGCGTTGCCGGCGAGGGCCGAGGCGTGACCGGCCGCGGTCACCGTGCTCACGGGGTGGGAGCGGAACAGGCCGACGGCGATGAGGACGAAGATCGAGCCGACGAACACGGCGGTCGGCACGATGAACGCCTTGGCGGACTCCACGATGCCCCGCAGGTTGACGCCCGTGATCAGCACGAGCACCGCCAGGCACAGCC
>NZ_WWKH01000776.1:0-507 GCF_009865595.1 Streptomyces sp. SID1328
GGCGCGCAGGCGGTCCAGCAGCGGGGCGAGCGGGCCGGGGTCGCCGTCCGTCATGGCGGCGAGCAGCGCGCCGGAGCGACCACAGGTCGGAGGCGGGCCCACCCCGCCCGGACGCCCGCTCCGGCGCGACGAACCCCTCGGGGGCGTCCTCGGTGTGCCCGTCACCGATCCCGAAGTCGGTGACGACCACGCGTCCGGTGCCGGACTCGATCAGCACATTGGCGGGCTTGATGTCACGGTGCACGATGCCGACGGCGTGCGCGGCGCGCAGCGCACCCAGCACGGCGAGTCCGATCCGGGCCGCCTCGGCGGGCGGCAGCGGACCGCGACCCACGGTCTCGCGCAGCGACTCGCCCTCGACCCACTCCATGACGATCCAGGGCAGCCCGTCCTCACCGGTCACGTCCCGGACTCGCACGGCGGACGGATGGCGTACGCGGGCGGCGGCGCCGGCCTCGCGCCGCAGCCGGTGCGCGGTCCGCCCCGCCTTCTCGCCCGCCGGACCGC
>NZ_WWKH01000777.1:0-583 GCF_009865595.1 Streptomyces sp. SID1328
GGCGGCCACCCGGCCGGCCCGCGCCGCGGCCCCGACCGCGGGACCGGGCGCGGAATCTGACGGACCGTCCGCGACCGGGCGACATCTGGTGGGCCGACGTGCCCTACGAGGACCGGCCGGAGTCCAAGGACCGGCCGTGTCTGGTGCTGTCCGTGCGCGGCGACCGGGTCACGGTCGCGAAAATCACCAGCAAGGACCACGACCGGCGCGCGGGGGTCATCCCGCTGCCGCCCGGTTCGGTGGGCGACGCCCGGGGCCGCCCCAGTTTCCTGCGCACCGACGAGGTGCGCGAGGTGCGCGTGCGGGACTTCCGGCGCCGGGTGGGCACCGTCGACCCGGCCCTGTGGGACCAGGTACGCCGCCTGACCCGCTAGGTCCTGTCTGACAATTCGCGTCGTCGCCCGAAGGGCGGCCGCGCGGCGTCAGATGCGTGCTCTCGGCGCACCGGCCCCAGGCCCTCGTGCCGGACGTACTCGGGTCTGGGGCCGGTGCGGCGAGTGGGGGGTACCCCCTGCTCGAGCGGAGCCGAGAGCTTGGGGGAGCGTGCACGGCGTCGCGCGGCAGACGGGAATTGTCAGACAGG
>NZ_WWKH01000778.1:0-207 GCF_009865595.1 Streptomyces sp. SID1328
ACGGGGCCTCGGCGGGCCCCTGCTGGAGCGCGAAGATCGCCGTGCGGATCTCCTGGATGGTCACGTCCAGCTCGTCCACGGCCTTGCCCACGCCCTCGCGCACGGCCGGCACGATCGACCTGCGCTGGGCGCTCTCCAGCATCATGCCGGTGGCGAAGAGTCGCTGGATGACGAGATCGTGCAGGTCACGGGCGATCCGGTCGCGGT
>NZ_WWKH01000779.1:0-299 GCF_009865595.1 Streptomyces sp. SID1328
CTGGGCGCGGGAGGAGCCGGCCGGTGGCGGACCCGTCGCCGCGCTCGACGCGGGGCTCCGGCTCACCACGGCCGAGTACGCGGTGGTGCTCTCCGCCGACCTGCCGTTCCTCGGCGCGGACACCGTGCACCGGCTGCTGGCCGCCCTGCGGGACGGCGATGCCGACGGGGCGATGCTCACCGACGACGACGGCCGCGCGCTGCTGCTGATCTGCCGCGAGTCATCCGCGCCCGTCCGCTGAACCCCGGTGCGAGACTGGGCCGATGACTCCGCTCACCCTGGCCCTGGTCGAGGACCTC
>NZ_WWKH01000780.1:0-236 GCF_009865595.1 Streptomyces sp. SID1328
TCGGTGGAGGCGTCCTCGCTGAGGTCGTAGCGCGCGAGTTCCTGGCCGCCGGCCTGGTTGACGACGCGGATGAAGGCGTTGCGGACCTGGCCGAAGGACTGCTGGCGGTTCTCGGCCTCGTAGATCGAGACCGGGAAGACGATCTTCTCCACGTCGGCCGGGACCGCGGCGAGGTCGACCTTGATCTGCTCGTCGTCGCCCTCGCCCTCACCGGTGAGGTTGTCGCCGGTGTGCTC
>NZ_WWKH01000781.1:0-9098 GCF_009865595.1 Streptomyces sp. SID1328
GCCGTTGCCGTTGCCGTTGCCGTTGCCGTTGCCGCCCACGGTGTTGCCCGCCGTGTTGCCGGAGGTGGTGTTGCCGGCGGTGTTGCCCGCCGTGTTCCCGGAGGTGTTGCCGGCGATGTTGCCGGAGGTGTCACCGCCGGTGACGAGGGGGCCGCCCAGGACCCCGCCGGTGACCAGACCCCCGCCGAGCAGTCCGCCGGTGGTCGTGCTTCCGGTCGTGTTGCCGGTCGTCGTGCCGGCGGTCGTACCGGTCGTCGTGCCGGTCGTCGTGCCGGTCGTGGTTCCCGTGGTCGTGCCCGTCGTCGTCCCACCGGTGGTGGTGTTCGCGCACGAGTTGAGGAAGATCCGGTTGGTGTCGAGCGTCACGGCGCCGTTGCGGGCCAGGGCCCGGCCCTCGATGTTCGTCCCCGTGGTGACGCTGATCGAGGTCAGGGCCATGATGGTGCCGACGAAGGTGGAGTTCGTGCCCAGGGTGGCCGAACTGCCGATCTGCCAGTACACGTTGCACGGCGACGCGCCGTTCGTGAGCAGCACCCGGCTGGAGGACGCCGTCGTCAGCGCCTCCGGGATCTGGAACACCCAGACGGCGTTCGGGTTGCCGCCGGCGTCCAGGATCAGGTCGCCGTTGAGCCCGACACCGGCCACGGCGCTGTACACACCCGGAAGCAGGGTGCTGCCGTTGCCGATGCCGGCCGCGAGCGCGAAGTCCGTGGCCTGGCCGGCGGCGTTGTTGTACGCGGTGACGAGATCCGCCTTGGCCTGGGCGGCGGCGGCGTCGGCGGAGTGGACGGCACCGAGCACCTGGCCGGGCGGGAAGCCGGTGATGGCCGTGCCCGGGTGCACCCCGAGGTCGTGAGCGATCACCGAGGGGCCGGTGTTGGTGACCTGCGTACCCGCGAGCACGGAGTAGCTGGCGGCCGTCGCCAGCGGTACGGGCGTGGCGATGGCGAGCGCCGGCGTCGGCGTGAGGGCGACCATCGTGGCGGCGACCGTCGCGGCGAGGGCCGAGGCGAGGGCGCCGGACAGACTGCGGCGGTGAGCCACTTGATGGAACTTCAGCTTCATCGAAGGCCATTTGCTGTGGGGGCCGTGGCATACGGGCTCTATCCGAACGCCCGGTAGCCTTGTTGCTGTTGCGGCATATTACTCAGGAAATTCCCGCGCCGAGAAAATTAGCGGTCGACAACTAAAAGCAATCGTTTCTCCAGTGATATGAGGCGGGATGAAAAGAATCAGACTCAAAATTCTGATCATCCGGCGCATCCCCCGAATGCGTCGGGGCGGATTACGGCAGACGGGTCGGCGCGGACCCGCTCGGCCGCAAGGTATGCACCGCCATGCATGTCCCGGTGCCGCCGATGGGGTGGTTGTGCATGAGTTGCCGATGAGCGGGCGTGGCGGTGAATTCGTGTGCACCCCGACTGAGCAAGGTCAGTCGTCCAGGCCGCGCTCGATCGCGTACCGCACCAGCTCGACCCGGTTGTGGAGCTGGAGCTTGCCCAGGGTGTTCTGGACGTGGTTCTGGACCGTGCGGTGCGAGATGACCAGGCGTTCCGCGATCTGCTTGTAGCTCAGGCCCTTGGCGACCAGGCGCAGCACCTCGGTCTCCCGCTCGGTGAGCCGGGGCGCGCCCGGCGCTCCCGCCTCGGGTGCCGGCGCGGGCTCGGCGGCCAGCCGCCGGTACTCCCCGAGGACCAGTCCGGCGAGGCCGGGGGTGAACACCGGGTCGCCGGCGGCGGTACGGCGCACCGCGTCCAGCAGTTCGCCGGTCGACGCCGACTTCAGCAGATAGCCGGTGGCGCCCGACTTCACGGCCTCCAGCACGTCGGCGTGCTCGCCGCTGGCGGAGAGCACCAGCACGCGCAGAGCCGGGTCGTGGGCGATGAGTTCCTTGCAGACCTGCACCCCGGGCTTGGCGGGCAGGTTGAGGTCGAGCACCAGCACGTCGGGGGCGGCGGCCTTGGCGCGGCGCACCGCCTGCTCGCCGTCGCCCGCGGTGGCGACGACATGCAGCCCGGACTCGGCCAGGTCGCGGGCGACCGCGTCGCGCCACATGGGGTGGTCGTCGACCACCATCACCTTGATCGGGTCCTGCTCGGTCATCGCCGTTCCGCCTTCCCCCGCGCCGACTCGGCGCTCTTCGGTACCTTCAGCTCGACCTCGGTGCCCTGGCCGGGCACGGAGATCACCTCGGCGCTGCCGCCGAGGTCGCGCAGCCGTCCCCGGATCGACTGGGCCACCCCCAGCCTGCCCTCGCCCTCGGCCAGCGCGAGCCGGCCCTCGGGGATGCCGGGGCCGTCGTCGCGGACGGTGACGACGATCCCGCCGGGCTCGTCCTCGACCAGAATCCAGGCGCGGGCCTCCTCGCCCGCGTGCCGCCGCACATTGTCCAGCGCGGCCCCGACGGCGGCCGCCAGCTCCCGCGCCGCCGTCGCCTCCAGCGTGACCGGCGCCCCCGGTTCGGCGAGGCTCACGCGGGACCCGGCGTACGGGGCGAGCAGGGAGCGCAGATCGAGCGGGCCGGGGTCGGCGGCGGCCGGGCCGTCAGGGATGCGACTGGTGGGGAGCAGGCCGCCGGAGACCAGGGTGCGCAGGGCGATCTCCTGCTCCCCGGCGAGCCGGCCCAGCTCGGCCGCCTCGCCGCCGATGACCGCACCGCGCCGCTGCACCATGGCCAGCACCTGGAGCACGCTGTCGTGGATGTCGCGGGCCAGGCGCTCCCGCTCGCGGGTGGCGGCCTCGATCTCCAGGGCGCGGGCGAGGGTGCGCTCGGACGCGCGGGCCACCTCGACCACGTAGCCGATGGCGATGGCGGCGACCCAGACCAGGATCACGTTGTGCACGGTGTCCCGCGCCGGGGCGCCCCGCTCGACCAGGTTGGCCACGGCGACCGCCGTGGAGGCGCCGGCCGCCCAGCGCCAGCCGCCCTTGAGGGCGAAGGCCAGCACCGCGCCTGCCGTCCATATCGACGGCAGGGTGGGACCGCCGTCCGCGATGCGGTGCGGGTCGTCGGCGAGCGGGGTGAGCAGGATGCCGAGGACCGCCACCGCGAGGTCGGCCGCGAGGAAGCGCCGGGTGCAGCGGGCCGCGCTGGTCACCCGGGTCACGGTGGCGAGCGTCCAGACGACGAGCAGCACGTAGTAGGCGAGGGCCAGCCAGGGGCGGACGAAGCGGGTGTAGGCGGTGGCACCCAGACCGATCGCGTACAGCATGGTCAGGACGCGGTAGCCGGTGAGCGCGCGCCACAGCGGCAGCTCGACCGACATCCGCAGGACCTGTTCGCCCCTGGCCATGGCGCCCCCCGCCTCCCCCGAGCCGGGTCACTAGGCCCCGGTCTTCTCCGTCTTCTCGGCCTTGCCGGCTTCCTTCGCCGCCTTCGCCGCCTCCGCGATCTGCCGCTTGGCGGCGGTCGCGTAGATGTCGACGTACTCCTGGCCGGAGAGCTTCATGATCTCGTACATGACCTCGTCCGTCACCGCCCGCAGCACGAACCGGTCGTGTTCCATGCCGTGGTAGCGGCTGAAGTCCAGCGGCTTGCCGATCCGGATGCCGGGACGCATCAGCTTCGGCATCACCTTGCCGGGGGGCTGGATCTTCTCGGTGTCGATCATCGCCACCGGGATCACCGGCGCGCCGGTGGCCAGCGCCACGCGGGCCAGGCCGCCGGGCTTGCCCCGGTAGAGACGCCCGTCGGGCGAGCGGGTGCCCTCGGGGTAGATGCCGAACAGCTCACCGCGCTCCAGCACCTCTATGCCGCTCTTGATCGCGGCCTCGCCCGCACCGCGCGCGCCGGAGCGGTCGACGGGGAGCTGCCCGACGCCCTTGAAGAAGGCGGCCGTCAGCCGCCCCTTGAGTCCGGGGGTGGTGAAGTACTCGGCCTTGGCGATGAAGGTGACCTTGCGGTCCAGCATCGTGGGCAGGAAGAACGAGTCCGAGAAGGACAGGTGATTGCTCGCCAGAATGGCGGGCCCCTCGGCCGGGATGTTCTCCAGCCCCTCGACCCACGGTCTGAAGGCGACCTTCAGCGGCCCTCCGATGGCAACCTTCATCGTGCCGTACAACACCCACGTGCCTCCCGATTCCGTCGCACAGACCTTAACCCGGACCGCCGCCGATGGCGCCGACGACCCTGGTCGGTGGCGACGCGGTCGCGTACGGTGAAACACATCCGCCCGTACCGCACTCCCCAGAGATCCACATACCGGAACAGGAGCCCCAAAGGTGCCGGTCCTTCCCGGAGCCGAGCCGTACCGCCACGACGGCGGGGAGGTGGGGGTTCTCCTCTGCCACGGTTTCACCGGCTCGCCCCAGTCGCTGCGCCCCTGGGCGGAGCACCTCGCCGCGCACGGTCTGTCGGTGTCGCTGCCCCTGCTGCCCGGTCACGGCACCCGCTGGGAGGACCTGCGGGCCACCGGCTGGGAGGACTGGTATGCACACGTCGACCGTGAGCTGTGGCAGCTCTCCGAGCGCTGCGAGCGGGTGTTCGTCGCGGGCCTGTCGATGGGCGGCGCGCTGGCGCTGCGGCTGGCGGCCAAGCACGGCGAGCGCGTCACCGGAGTGGTCGTCGTCAACCCGGCGAACCGGGTGCACGGAGTCGCCGCCCACGCCCTGCCCGTGGTCCGCCACCTGGTGCCCTCCACCAAGGGCATCGCCAGCGACATCGCCAAGGGCGCCACCACCGAGCTGGGATACGACCGGGTTCCGCTGCACGCGGCCCACTCCCTGCGCCGCTTCCTGCGCGTGCTGGACGGTGAGCTGCCGCAGGTCACGCAGCCGTTGCTGCTGCTGCGCAGCGCGGTGGACCACGTGGTCCCGGCGGCCGACTCGGCGCGGGTGCTGAGCCGGGTGTCCTCCACGGACGTAACCGAGAGCGTGCTGGAACAGAGCTACCACGTGGCGACGTTGGACCATGACGCGGACCGGATCGTCGAGGAGAGTCTCGCCTTCATCGACCGGCTCGCTCCCCGTGTCGGCAAGGAAGGGACGGCCCCCGTTGGCTGAGCACGACTCCGACCGCGAGGGCCGCGAGCCGGACGAGCACGGCACGCCCTTCGACGAGGACGCCGCCTGGCGGGCCATCGTCGCGGGGTACGGCGACGAGCCGCCGGACCCGCCCGGCTCGAGGCCCTTCCGCGCCATCGAGGACCTCGCGCTGCTGGAGAAGGACCCGGAACCCGAGCCGGAATCGGAGTCGGAGCCGGACGGCACCGACGAGAAGTCCGCGCCGGTGAGGCCGCTGGGCAGCTCGGTCACCTTCGCGCCCGGTGTCGGTCCGCGCGACCACACCCCGGCCGAGCCCTCCGACACCGCCGCCGGGGACTCCGGTGACGACGATGACGAGGGGCACTTCGTACCGCCCGAGCCGCCCCCGCTGCCCGTCGCGGACACCACCGCCAAGTTCGCCTGGCTCGGGGTGGTCGGCGGGCCGATCCTGCTGCTGCTCGCCGTGCTGCTGGGCTGGGAGATGACCTGGTGGCTGACGACGCTCGCCGTCGGCGGCTTCCTCGGCGGGTTCGTCACCCTGGTGACGCGGATGCGTACGGACGACGACGGCGACGACGACCCCGGTCGGGGGGCCGTCGTCTGAGCCTTGCTAGACGCTCGCCGGGATTCTGAGGGCGGCCAGGACCGGGAGGTGGTCCGTGGCCGCCCTCAGGTCGCTTCCGGTGACGCCGGGGAGGCCGCCGGGGACGCCGCAGGCGAGGACCTCGATGCCCCGGGTGGCGAGGACGGCGTCGATACGGCGGGCGGGGGCCGTGGCGGGGAAGGTGTCCGTGCCGCCCCGGGGCGCGACGGTCGCCGCGTCCTGGAGGGCTTCGGCGAGCAGGGTGAAGGCGGGGCCGGTGGGGCCCTCGTTGATGTCGCCGCCGATCACCGCGTGGTCCACGCCCAGTCTGCCCAGGTGTTCCAGGAGCAGGCCGCTGTGCATCCGGCGTTCGGCCTTCTGGAGGCCGAGGTGGCAGCAGACGAGTCCCACGCGGGCCTTGCCGAAGCGGACGACCGCGGCGGCGAGGCCCCTTCGGTGCTGGCCGGGGGTGAGGGGCAGCAGGATGTCCTCGGTGCTCTCGACCGTGGCCCGCAGGGAGCAGAGGATCGCCGGACCGGCGGCGGGGGCTCCGCCGGTGAGGTAGACGAGATCGGTGGCCTTGGCGAGGCGGGCCAGCTTCTTGCGCCAGCGGAAGAAGCGGGGGGCTTCCTGGAGGAGGAGGACGTCGGGGGCGCAGGCGTTGACGACTCTTGCCAGGGCTTCCGGGTCGTCCCTCAGGGAGCGGACGTTGTAGCTGAGAACCCTGATGACCGCGGAACCGTCTGACTCCGTACGGGAGTTGGGGAACGGGGTTGGCATGCGATCAACCTACTCGGGGCGCGGGGACCATTCCCCGCGCCCCTGAAGTCCGTGCACTCGGCCGGTCTACATGACCGGGTCCGGCTCCCTTGCCAGGTCGGCCGCGCCGACCAGGCCCGCCTTGTTGCCGAGCTGGGCGGCGATGACGTCGGCGACCGGGCGCCAGTTGCCGCCGACCAGCCAGCGCTTGTAGGACTTGCGGATCGGGTCGAGGACCAGTTCGCCCTCGTCCGAGAGGCCGCCGCCCACGATGAAGGCGGAAGGGTCGAACAGCGAGGCCAGGTCCGCGAGGCCGGCGCCCGCCCAGCGGGCCAGCTCGCGGTAGGAGTCCACGGCCACCGGGTCGCCCTGGCGGGCGGCCATCGAGATGTGCTTGCCCTCGATGCCGTCGGGGGTGCCGTCGCCGAGGCCCAGCAGGATCTCCGCGTTCTCCGGGGTGGCGTTGGCGCGCTGCTTGGCGTAGCGGACCAGGGCGCGGCCGGAGGCGTACTGCTCCCAGCAGCCCTGCGAGCCGCAGCCGCACGCCAGGCCGTCCGGGACCATCCGGATGTGGCCGAACTCGGCGGCCACGCCGAAGTGCCCCCGGCGCAGCTTGTTGCCGATGATGATGCCGCCGCCCAGGCCGGTGCCGAGCGTGATGCAGATGACGTTGCGGTGGCCCTTGCCCGCGCCGAACTTGTACTCGCCCCAGGCGGCCGCGTTGGCGTCGTTCTCCACGACGACCGGGAGACCAACGCGGTCCTCGACCTTCTCCTTGAGCGGCTCCTGGCGCCAGTCGATGTTGGGCGCGAAGTACACGGTCGAGCGCTGCCGGTTCACGTACCCGGCCGCACCGATGCCCACGCCGACGATGTCGTGTCCGGCACGCGCGCCCTCCACGGCCGAGGCGATGGCGTCCACGATGGCCTCGGGCGTGCTGGGGGTCGGCACCTTGAAGGTCGAGAGGATGTTGCCTTCCTCGTCGACCACGCCGGCCGCGATCTTGGTGCCGCCGATGTCGACGCCGATGGTGAGTCCCATGAATCCCTCAGTTCCGGTCGAGCCCCGCTAAGGCCAACGGTACCCGAGGCCCCACCGGGGCAGACCGTCAGTCCAGGTCGATGCGCTCGCCCGGTCCGGTGCCCTCACCTGGGTCGCGGCGGCCGCCGGGCGGTTCGTCGGCCGGCGGCTGGGTGGGGCCGGTGGTCCACCGCCGCTCCTGCGCCTGGACGGCCGATCGGTAGGCGGCGAGCAGCTCACTGCCGGCGGCGGCGAGGTGGTCGAAGACCTGGGGGTTGCGCTCGACGACCGGCTCGACGGCGGCCTTGGCCTGCTGGACCATCTGGCGCACCGCCTGCTGCGCGGCGGGCCCGGCGACCCCGCCGAGCAGCGGGGACTGCAGGCCGGAGAGCTTGTCGGCCACGGAGTCCATCAGCCGGCGCAGCTCCTCGGCGGCCGTGCCGGGCGGCGGCGGGCTGGTGCCGCGGCGGCGGGCCTTCTCGGCGGCCAGGTCCTCGGCGGTTGCGGTGGCCCAGGCGTCGGCGTCGCCCATGCGCGGCGCTTCAGGAGCTTCGGGCTCCTCGGGGGGCTGGGGTGCGGGGCGCTCTTCGCTCATGGCGGGCTCCTGACTACGGTTCGCGTCTTCGACGTTACCCGAACGGCGCAGTGCGTTCACCGTCCCGTGCCGGGCCACAGGGCGGAGTCGGGCGCGAACCGGACACACAGCTCGCCGTCGGTCAGCGCGGCCCCGGCGACGGTGCAGCGGCGCAGCGCGGAGGGCAGGGCCACGATCCGGTGGAAGGGACCGGCGGTGACCACGAGTTCGTCGCCGCGCCGGATCAGGTCGAGGTCGTCGCGTGCGGCGCCGGGCAGCGGGATGCGCCAGACGAGGGTGCCGTCCTCGGCGAGGCGGTCGGTGACCGGCCACTCGACGGGATCGGGCGCGGGGTTGACGCCGGGCGGGGCGAGCGCGGCGAGGTCGTCGGTGCCGCGCGGGTCGTGTCCGAGGTGCGGCACGCTGTGCACGTCGTACTCCTCGGCCCAGTCGGCCAGGGTCTTGCGCTGCTGGGCGAAGGGGCCGGCCAGCCAGGTGCCGTCGGCGGACTCGGGCAGCACGCGGTTGGCGATCAGGGTCTCGGGGCGCAGTCCGCGCAGGGCGAGGCCGAGGGCCGCGGAGCGGACGGCGTCGTCCCCGGCCGGTCCCGGTTCGGCGACCAGGCGGAGGGTGGTGCCCCGGTCGGCGAGGACGGCTTCGACGGCGGCGAGTTCCAGGTCCCAGCGGGCGGCCGTCTCGTACAGCCAGTCGGCGGGCATGGGGACCCCGGCGAGGCGGCCGAGGACGGGGCGCAGGGCGCGGGCGGCCTGGCGCTCGGGCGGCAGGAGGCGGCGCAGGTAGCGGCGGAGTTCCTCGGGCAGCGCGAGCAGGGCGAGGGCCCGGGGCAGCGGGGGGAGGTCCACCACGAGCAGGTCGTAGCGCTCGGAGAGGGCCGCGTCGCGCAGGGCGCGCAGCACGGACAGCTCCTCGGCGCCGGGCAGCGGGGTGACCTCCTCGGCGTCCAGCCGGGAGGCGCCGAGCAGGTCGAGGACGGTGCCGGCCCGGCTCTGGAAGGCGGTGAGGTCCTCACGGAAGCGGGCGCCGGCGTCGGGGCGCCAGACGGTGAGGTTCTCGGCGGCCTCGGTGGGCGTGGGTCCCGTCACCGTGCCGAGGGCCGCGCCGAGCGTGTCGGCCCGGTCGGCGCCGAGCACGAGCACGCGGGCGCCGGTGCGGGCCGCG
>NZ_WWKH01000782.1:0-17814 GCF_009865595.1 Streptomyces sp. SID1328
TTCCGACTCTATCAGATCCTTTCGGCGTCTGATTCCCAGTCAGAGGGGGTCGTCTTCCCGGCCCGCTGGGCCGTTCCGACGTCTCAAACCTTAGCGGATCATCCCCGGCAGTTCCTAATCGGGCCGCCGGTTCCCATTCGAATTGAATTCGGACGTGCCGAAAGCAATCCCGAGCGGGAGAGTCGAGCTGGAGGTTGAGTGCCGCTTGCGCGGCGAGGTGCCACCGCGGAACCGTTACAGCTCCGGGGCAGACCAAGGACTCTACGGATCGGCCATGGGGGTGTCAACCCGCCCTGTCAAGATTTTTTCGAGCGGGTGTTCCCCCGCCGACGCGACTGGGGGCCCCTCGACCGGTGTCGAGGGGCCCCCAGTGCAGGTCAGCACGTCGTGGATCAGACCTCGACGACGACCGGGAGGATCATCGGGCGCCGGCGGTAGGTGTCCGAGACCCACTTGCCGAGCGTCCGCCGGATGAGCTGCTGGAGCTGGTGGGGCTCCACGACGCCGTCCTGGGCGGACCGCTCCAGCGACTCCGTGATCTTCGGGAGGACGTCGGCGAAGGCACCGTCGTCGATGCCGGAGCCGCGGGCCTGGATGTGCGGGCCACCCGTGATCTTGCCGGTGGACGCGTCCATCACCACGAAGACCGAGATGATGCCCTCGTCGCCGAGGATCTTGCGGTCCTTCAGCGCGGGCTCGCGCACATCGCCGACCGAGAGGCCGTCGACGTAGACGTAACCGGCCTGGACCTTGCCCGCGATCTTCGCCTTGCCCTCGACCAGGTCGACGACGACGCCGTCCTCTGCGATGACGATCCGGTCGTGCGGGACGCCGGTCGCGGCGCCCAGCTCTGCGTTGGCGCGCAGGTGGCGCCATTCGCCGTGGACCGGCATGAGGTTCTTCGGGCGGCAGATGTTGTAGAAGTACAGCAGCTCGCCCGCGGACGCGTGGCCCGAGACGTGCACCTTGGCGTTGCCCTTGTGCACGACGTTGGCGCCCCAGCGGGTGAGGCCGTTGATCACGCGGTAGACCGCGTTCTCGTTGCCCGGGATGAGGGACGAGGCCAGGATGACCGTGTCGCCCTCGACGATGCGGATCTGGTGGTCCCGGTTGGCCATGCGGGACAGAGCCGCCATCGGCTCCCCCTGGGAGCCCGTGCAGACCAGGACGACCTTCTCGGCCGGCAGGTCGTCGAGCTGCTTGACGTCGACGACCAGGCCCGGCGGGACCTTCAGGTAGCCGAGGTCGCGCGCGATGCCCATGTTGCGGACCATGGAGCGGCCGACGAAGGCGACCTTGCGGCCGTACTTGTGGGCGGTGTCCAGGATTTGCTGGATGCGGTGCACATGGCTGGCGAAGCTCGCCACGATGATGCGGCTGTGCGCGCCCGCGAAGACGTTGTCCAGCACGTTGGAGATGTCGCGCTCGGGCGGGACGAAGCCGGGTACCTCGGCGTTAGTGGAGTCCGAGAGGAGGAGGTCGATGCCCTCCTCGCTCAGCCGCGCGAAGGCGTGCAGGTCGGTGAGCCGGCCGTCCAGCGGGAGCTGGTCCATCTTGAAGTCGCCGGTGTGCACGACCATGCCGGCCGGGGTGCGGATGGCGACCGCGAGGGCGTCCGGGATGGAGTGGTTGACCGCGACGAACTCGAGGTCGAAGGGGCCGACCCGCTCACGGTCGCCCGCCTCCACCTCCAGGGTGTACGGGCGGATGCGGTGCTCCTGGAGCTTGGCCTCGATCAGCGCGAGGGTCAGCTTGGAGCCGATCAGCGGGATGTCGGGCTTCTCGCGCAGCAGGTAGGGAACCGCGCCGATGTGGTCCTCGTGGCCGTGCGTGAGGACGATGCCCTCGATGTCGTCGAGGCGGTCCCGGATGGACGAGAAGTCCGGCAGGATCAGGTCGATCCCGGGCTGCTCCTCCTCGGGGAAGAGCACGCCGCAGTCGACGATCAGCAGGCGGCCGTCGTACTCGAAGACCGTCATGTTCCGGCCGATCTCACCGAGGCCGCCGAGGGGGGTGACGCGCAGGCCGCCCTTGGCGAGCGGCGGCGGCGGGGCCAGTTCAGGGTGCGGATGACTCAAAAGACTCTCCTGACCACACGCGCCACGTACCGATGGGCACGTGGCGCGCATGACGTTCAGTGCGTGCGGTTGTCGTAAGGGGGGCGGGACGCCGGTGCGCCCGCTGTGCTGTTGTGTACTGCGGTTGTGTGGCTCGGATGGTGCTGAAGTCTGTTGTCAGAGCTGTACCCCGCCGGCAGCAAGATCGATCTTGAGCTGGGCGATCTCCTCGGGGGAGCACTCGACCATGGGAGCCCGCAGCGGACCGGCGGGCAGGCCCAGCAGGTCGAGCGCGGCCTTGGTGGTCATGACGCCCTGGGTCCGGAAGACGCCGGTGTACACCGGGAGCAGCTTCTGGTGGATCTCGGCGGCCTTGACGACGTCGCCCGAGGTGTAGGCGTCCACGAGGGCACGCAGGTCGGGGGCGACGAGGTGGCCGACGACGGAGACGAAGCCGACGGCGCCGACGGAGAGCAGGGGGAGGTTCAGCATGTCGTCGCCGGAGTACCAGGCGAGGCCGGAGCGGGCGATGGCCCAGCTGGCGCGGCCGAGGTCGCCCTTGGCGTCCTTGTTGGCGACGATCCGGGGGTGCTCCGCGAGGCGGACCAGGGTCTCGGTGCTGATCGGGACGCCGCTGCGGCCGGGGATGTCGTAGAGCATCACCGGGAGGCCGGTGTTGTCGGCGACGGCCGTGAAGTGGCGGTACAAACCCTCCTGCGGAGGCTTGTTGTAGTACGGCGTGACGACCAGCAGGCCGTGTGCGCCGTCGTGTTCGGCCTGGCGGGCCAGTTCGAGGGTGTGGTGGGTGTCGTTGGTGCCGACTCCGGCCACGACGCGGGCGCGGTCGCCGACCGCTTCCACTACGGCTCGTACGAGGTCCGATTTCTCCGCGTCGCTGGTGGTGGGTGACTCGCCGGTGGTGCCGTTGACGATCAGGCCGTCGTTGCCTGCGTCCACCAGGTGGGCGGCGAGCCGCTGCGCGCCGTCGAGGTCGAGTGCGCCGTCCGCCGTGAAGGGCGTGACCATGGCGGTGAGGACCCGCCCGAAGGGGGTCTGCGGAGTCGAGGTCGGAGCCATGGGTGACACGCTACTCGGTACTCGATCCATGGTCTGCCCGTGGGGTGTCGGGAAAGTCAGGACAAACGCGGGTCAACTCCCGGTCAACAAGGAGCCCGGCACTGCCTGCTCGGGGGTTCAAGCAGTGCCGGGTCCGTTTGATCAGGCTAGATGAACTTCTCTAAATGCCGCAATACGGACACTTCGGGAGGCTGATCCGTACATCCGTTCCGCGCGGGGGAACAGGGTTACGGGGCGACGCGGCCGTTGGCGTTGAAGGCGGCGTAGGTGAGCGGCATCAGACGGGCCCACTCGGCCTCCATCTTCTCGCCCACCATCTCGATCTCCCGCTGCGGGAAGGACGGCACCTTGGCCAGCTCGTGCTGGGTGCGCAGGCCCAGGAAGTGCATCAGGGAGCGGGCGTTGCAGGTGGCGTACATCGAGGAGTACAAGCCGACCGGGAGGGCCGCACGGGCGACCTCGCGGGCGACGCCCTCGGCGAGGAGCTTCTGGTACGCGGTGTACGCCTGCTCGTAGGACTCCGTGAGGGTGTCGCGCACCGCGTCGTACTGGGCGGGGCTGCCCTCGACGAACACGTACTTGCCCGGGCGGCCCTCCTGGACCAGCTTGCGGGACGTGTCGGGGACGTAGAAGACCGGCTGCAGCTCCCGGTAGCGGCCCGATTCCTCGTTGTAGGACCAGCCCACGCGGTGCCGCATGAACTCGCGGAAGACGAAGATCGGGGCGCTGATGAGGAAGGTCATCGAGTTGTGCTCGAACGGGCTTCCGTGCCGGTCCCGCACCAGGTAGTTGATGAGGCCCTTGGAGCGCTCGGGGTCCTTCTGGAGCTCGTCCAGGGACTGCTCACCCAGGGTGGAGACACGGGCGGCGAAGAGGACGTCGCTGTCGGAGGCGCTGGATTTCACCAGTTCGACGGTGACGTCGCTACGGAGCGTGAGCGGCTCGGGGGTGGTCACAAAGGTCCTTCCATCACTTCTGCGGTTTGCAGCCACCATACGGGGCACGCGCACCGGTCAGAGCACCACCTCACCTCAAAAATCGCATCCAGCGGTTTTCCGGACATGGGCACCTTTCGGGTCACTCCGTCGTCTGAAGGGGTGAGGTCGCAGACCCCCCGGAAGGAGACCCACCCCAGATGTTCCGTCGTCGTGAGCCCGTGCCCTTCGCCTTCATCGCCGAGGCCGACAGGTTCCGCGGCAATGTCACTCCCCCGCCCCCCGAGCGCGCATCCCGCGGTGAGCGGGCCGGGCGGTCGCTGCTCGTGCTGACCCTGGTCGCCGGGATAGTGGGCGCGCTGATAGTGGGCATGCCCGCGCTGTCCACTCCGTCCGCGCCGCCGGCCGGTCAGTCGCAGGCGGCTCCGGGTCACTGACCCTTGTGGCCGCCCACGGCTGGTGAGCCCCGCCACAGGCGGATAACCTCACCGGGCACAAGCCCGTGCGAGGACCTTGCGAGGAACAGCCGTGCCCCTGCCCTTCCTGACGGCCGACCGCACTTTCGAGGCGGCCGACGACAGCTCGCTGCCCTGTGACGACCGGGACCGCTGGCGGCGCCCGTACCGTCCCGGCCCGTGGCGGGTGGGCGGGGCGGCGCTGGGGCTGCTGTTCTCCTCGTTCGTGCTGTTCGGGGCCGTGCTGACCGCTCTGACCGGCACCACGACCTCCGCCGGCATCACCTTCGTGCTCACAGCGGCGATCGTCGTCTGTGCGCTGCGGGTACTGCGCATGGGCGTCTGGGTCAGCCCGCGCGGCCTGCGCCAGGTCGGCTTCCTGGTGACGCGCACAGTGCCCTGGGAGCGTGTGGTCTCACTGCGGACGGCCCAGCAGCCGGTGCGCTGGCTGGGCCTGCCCCGCACGGTCCAGGGACAGGCGCTGACGCTGGTCCGCGACGACCGCGCACCCGACGACACGCCCCCGCTGCTGACCACGCACTCGCTGGACTTCCTGAACCGCCCCGCCGGGTTCGACCGGGCCTCGGACACGATCGAGGCATGGGCCGCGGAGTACCGGCGAGGCTGAGGGGTCAGGCAGGGATGTGGCGGCCGTCGTGCAGGGCGATGGCACGCTGCATCGTCTTGCGGGCGCGCGGGGTGTCGCGGGCGTCGTGATAGGCGACGGCGAGCCGGAACCAGGTCCGCCAGTCGTCCGGGGCGGCTTCGGTCTCGGCCTTGCGCCGGGCGAACACCTCGTCGGCCGAGTCGCGGTCGATCCGGCCGTCCGGGGTACGGCGCAGCTCGTCGACGGGCAGGCCGCCCTCGGCCTCCAGCTCGGCGGCGAGCTGGTTGGCCCGGCGGACGAACTGGGTGTTCTTCCAGAGGAACCAGACGCCGATGACCGGCAGGATCAGCACCGCCACGCCGAAGGTGACGGTGAGGAGCGTGCCGGACTGGATGAGCATCACGCCCCGGCTGCCGACCAGGACGAAGTAGAAGACCAGGACGGCGGCCGTGACGAGGTAGGTGATCTTCGCGCGCATGAGGTGGGGGTACTCAGCCCAGGTCCAGGAAGTTCTCGAGGCCGAAGGTGAGGCCCGGAGCGGACCCCACCCGGCGCACACCGAGCAGGATGCCCGGCATGAAGCTGCTGTGGTGCAGCGAGTCGTGGCGGAGGGTGAGGGTCTCGCCCTCGCCGCCCAGCAGGACCTCCTGGTGGGCCAGGAGGCCGCGCAGCCGGACCGCGTGCACGGGCACCCCGTCCACGTCGGCGCCCCGGGCTCCGTCCAGCGCGGTGACCGTGGCGTCCGGGGCCTCGGCGGTGCCGGCCTTGCGGCGGGCCTCGGCGATGAGCTGGGCGGTGCGGGTGGCGGTGCCGGAGGGGGCGTCCACCTTGTTGGGGTGGTGCAGCTCGACGACCTCGACGGACTCGAACCAGGGTGCGGCGATCTGCGCGAACTTCATGGTGAGGACGGCGCCGATGGAGAAGTTCGGGGCGATGAGCACGCCCGTCTCCGGGGACTGGTCGAGCCAGCCCTTCAGCTGCGCGAGGCGTTCGTCGGTCCAGCCGGTGGTGCCGACGACCGCGTGGACGCCGTGGCGCACGCAGAAGTCGAGATTGCCCATGACCGAGGCCGGGGTGGTGAGGTCGACGGCGACCTGGGCGCCGGCGTCCACCAGCGTCTCCAGCTTGTCACCCCGGCCGAGGGAGGCGACCAGCTCCATGTCCTCGGCGGCCTCGACGGCCCGTACCGCCTCGGACCCGATACGGCCGCCTCCGCCGAGGACCGCTACGCGCAGCTTGCTCATCTCTTCGTTTCCTTACCGCAGTTGAGGGGCTGGGGGTCAGGCGACCGCGTCGTCGAGCCGGGCGGCCTGCTTGTCCTTCAGCGGGCCTATGACCGACAGCGACGGGCGCTGTCCCAGGATGTCGCGGGCGACGGCACGGACCTCGTCCGGGGTCACCGCGGCGATCCGGGCCAGCATGTCGTCAACCGACATGTGGTCGCCCCAGCACAGCTCGCTCTTGCCGATACGGTTCATCAGCGCGCCGGTGTCCTCCAGGCCCAGGACGGTGGCGCCCTTCATCTGGCCGATGGCCCGGTTGATCTCGTCGTCGCTGAGACCGTTCGCGGCGACCTGGTCCAGCTCGTCCCGGCAGATCTTCAGCACGTCGTGCACCTGGCTCGGGCGGCAGCCCGCGTACACCCCGAACAGACCGCAGTCGGCGAAGTTCGAGGTGTAGGAGTACACGCTGTAGGCCAGGCCGCGCTTCTCCCGGACCTCCTGGAAGAGCCGGGAGGACATGCCGCCGCCGAGGGCGGTGTTGAGCACGCCCATGGCCCAGCGGCGGTCGTCGGTGCGGGCGATGCCGGGCATGCCGAGGATGACATGGGCCTGCTCGGTCTTGCGGCCGACCAGTTCGACGCGGCCCGCGGTGCGGATGGTGCGGCTGCCCTCGCGCGGGGCGATGGGCTGGGCGCCGTTGTCCCGCAGCGCGCCCGACTTCTCGAAGGCGGCACGGACCTGTCGGACGACCTTGGCGTGGTCGATGTTGCCGGCGGCCGCGACGACCAGGTGGGTCGGGTCGTAGTGCTTCTTGTAGAAGCGGCGGATGCGGTCGGCGGTGAGGGCGTTGACGGTGTCGACCGTGCCGAGGACAGGACGGCCCAGCGCGCTGTCGCCGAACATGGTGTGCGCGAACAGGTCGTGCACGCAGTCGCCGGCGTCGTCCTCGGTCATGGCGATCTCTTCGAGGATCGCGCCGCGTTCGACGTCGACGTCCTCCTCGCGGATCAGCGAGCCGGTCAGCATGTCGCACACCACGTCGATGGCGAGCGGCAGGTCGGTGTCGAGCACGCGTGCGTAGTAGCACGTGTACTCCTTGGCCGTGAACGCGTTCATCTCGCCGCCGACGGCGTCGACGGCGGCGGAGATGTCGAGGGCGGAGCGCTTGTCGGTGCCCTTGAAGAGCAGGTGCTCCAGGTAGTGCGTGGCGCCGTTCAGCGCGGGGGTCTCGTCACGGGAGCCGACGTGCGCCCAGATGCCGAAGGTGGCCGAGCGCACGGAGGGCAGCGTCTCGGTGACGATGCGCAGGCCGCCGGGGAGGGTGGTCCTGCGGACGGTGCCGATGCCGTTCATGCCCTTGATGAGGGTTTGGGTACGGGCGACGGCCCGCGCCTCCGAGGAGGTGCGGGCCGTCGCCTTGAAGCTACGGGACGTCACTGGTCGGCGTCGTCCTTCTTGTCGTCCGAGCCGTCCTCGCCCTCGATCACGGGGATGAGGGAGAGCTTGCCGCGGGAGTCGATCTCGGCGATCTCGACCTGGACCTTCTGGCCCACACCGAGGACGTCCTCGACGTTCTCCACGCGCTTGCCGCCGGCGAGCTTGCGGATCTGCGAGATGTGCAGCAGACCGTCCTTGCCGGGGAGCAGGGAGACGAACGCGCCGAAGGTGGTGGTCTTCACGACCGTACCCAGGTAGCGCTCGCCGACCTCGGGCATCGTCGGGTTGGCGATGCCGTTGATCGTGGCGCGGGCGGCCTCGGCGGACGGTCCGTCCACCGCGCCGATGTAGATCGTGCCGTCGTCCTCGATCGTGATGTCGGCGCCCGTGTCCTCCTGGATCTGGTTGATCATCTTGCCCTTGGGGCCGATGACCTCACCGATCTTGTCGACCGGGATCTTGACGGTGATGATCCGCGGGGCGTTCGGGGACATCTCGTCGGGCCGGTCGATGGCCTCCATCATCACGTCGAGGATGTGGAGACGGGCGTCGCGGGCCTGCTTGAGGGCCGCGGCCAGGACCGACGCCGGGATGCCGTCCAGCTTGGTGTCGAGCTGGAGGGCGGTCACGAAGTCCTTGGTGCCGGCGACCTTGAAGTCCATGTCGCCGAAGGCGTCCTCCGCACCGAGGATGTCGGTGAGGGTGACGTAGTGCGTCTCGCCGTCGGCCTGCTCGGAGATCAGGCCCATGGCGATACCGGCGACGGGGGCCTTGAGCGGCACACCGGCGTTCAGCAGCGACATGGTGGAGGCGCAGACCGAGCCCATGGACGTCGAACCGTTGGAGCCGAGGGCCTCGGACACCTGGCGGATCGCGTAGGGGAACTCCTCGCGCGTCGGCAGCACCGGCACGAGGGCGCGCTCGGCGAGGGCGCCGTGGCCGATCTCGCGGCGCTTCGGGGAGCCGACGCGGCCGGTCTCGCCGACGGAGTACGGCGGGAAGTTGTAGTTGTGCATGTAGCGCTTGCGCGTCACCGGGGAGAGGGTGTCGAGCTGCTGCTCCATGCGGAGCATGTTCAGGGTGGTGATGCCCAGGATCTGGGTCTCGCCACGCTCGAACAGCGCCGAACCGTGCACGCGCGGGATGGCCTCGACCTCGGCGGCGAGCGTACGGATGTCCGTGACGCCGCGGCCGTCGATGCGCTTCTTCTCCTTGATCACACGCTCGCGGACCAGCTGCTTGGTCAGCGCGCGGTAAGCGGCGGAGATCTCCTTCTCGCGGCCCTCGAACTCCGGCAGGAGCTTCTCGGCGGCCAGAGCCTTGACGCGGTCCAGCTCGGCCTCGCGCTCCTGCTTGCCGGCGATGGTGAGCGCCTGGGCAAGCTCGGGCTGCACGGCCTTCTTCAGCGCCTGGTACACGTCGTCCTGGTAGTCCAGGAAGATCGGGAACTCGCCTTCGGGCTTGGCGGCCTTGGAGGCGAGGTCGGCCTGGGCGCGGCAGAGGACCTTGATGAAGGGCTTGGCGGCCTCGAGACCGGCGGCCACGATCTCCTCGGTGGGCGCCTCGGCGCCGCCCTCGACCAGCTTGATCGTCTGGTCGGTGGCCTCGGCCTCGACCATCATGATCGCGACGTCGCCGTCCTCCAGGACGCGGCCGGCGACCACCATGTCGAAGACGGCGTCCTCGAGCTCGGTGTGCGTCGGGAACGCGACCCACTGGCCGCGGATCAGCGCGACGCGGACGCCGCCGATCGGGCCGGAGAAGGGCAGGCCGGCGAGCTGGGTCGACGCGGACGCGGCGTTGATCGCCACGACGTCGTACAGGTGGTCCGGGTTGAGCGCCATGATGGTGGCGACGACCTGGATCTCGTTGCGCAGGCCCTTCTTGAAGGACGGGCGCAGCGGGCGGTCGATCAGGCGGCAGGTGAGGATCGCGTCCTCGGAGGGGCGGCCCTCACGGCGGAAGAAGCTGCCGGGGATCTTGCCGGCGGCGTACATCCGCTCCTCGACGTCCACCGTGAGGGGGAAGAAGTCGAGCTGGTCCTTGGGGGTCTTGGAGGCGGTGGTGGCCGACAGCACCATGGTGTCGTCGTCCAGGTACGCCACGGCGGAGCCGGCGGCCTGCTTGGCCAGGCGGCCCGTCTCGAAGCGGATGGTGCGGGTGCCGAAGGAACCGTTGTCGATGACGGCCTCGGCGTAGTGGGTCTCGTTCTCCACTAGCGTTCTCTCCTCGTCTTCGTCCCGCTCGCCCGTGTGGCGGGGGGACGGTGGTGGGAGAAGCGCTCCGTCTGGTGCGGGCCGGTCTTCGATCGAAGCACCCAGGGGCTCTCGTCCCCCCTGGGGGCCACTACCGAGGACCGGCGGCGGCGCGGTGCGCGTCTCCTCGTTCTGTGTCGTACGTGATGCGTTTGCCAACACCCTACAAAGGGGGAGTGACAGTCCGCACGTTTCCGCACCTACAGCGGGTACGGGCGGTGGGCCCGTACAGCCAAAAAAGGAGCGGCTCCCGACAGCTCGGGAACCGCTCCCTCATGGCGACTTACTTGGCGCCGGCCGCACCGCGGCGGATGCCGAGGCGGTCGACCAGGGCGCGGAAGCGCTGGATGTCCTTCTTGGCCAGGTACTGCAGCAGGCGACGGCGCTGACCGACCAGGATCAGCAGACCCCGGCGGGAGTGGTGGTCGTGCTTGTGGGCCTTGAGGTGCTCGGTCAGGTCGGAGATCCGGCGCGACAGCATGGCGACCTGGACCTCGGGGGAGCCGGTGTCGCCTTCCTTCTGGCCGAACTCGGCGATGATCTGCTTCTTCGTAGCGGCGTCGAGAGACACTCGTACTCCTCATGGTGGTTGCCACCGAGTGCCCCCGGTCTGAATCTCGGGGGAGCTTCCGTTACTCGGGAGGCGGGGACTCGCTGAGCGCGGCCTCCAGAGCGGGTGCTCCGGGGGTGCGTACACGAACGGCCGTCACTCAGGGTACCAGGGCCCTCCGGGGCCTCTTCACGGCACCTAGCCGACCATCGAGCGTACGTCCGCGAGGACGCCGAGGGTGGCGAGGCACAGGGGGGCCAGAGCGAGCAGGACGGCGCCCTCGGCGAGGTCGAGGAAGCGGCCCCAGAAGGGGGAGAGGCCCTTGGCGGGGACGATCAGACCGATCGCGGTGATCAGTACGGCGCCCGCGGCGACGGCCGCCGTCAGCCAGGCGGTGCGCAGGTCGAGGGCGCCGCGGTCCTGGTGGAGCACGAAGTCGGTCAGGGCCGCGTGGGGCGGGTTGAGGGCGAGGCCGAGCAGCAGCAGCGCGACGGCGGCGAGGCCGGCGACCAGGACGCAGGACACCTGGGCGGTGTACCGGAACAGCCGCGCGCGGATCAGCATGGCGAGGCCGGTGGTGAGCGCGAGGAGCTGGCCCCAGACGTTGTCGCAGAAGCCGAGGACGGCGGCGGAGGCGACGACCAGGGCCGCCGTGCCGCCGACCAGGCCGAGCAGCATCTCGTGCCCGCGCCGGGCCTGGGCGGCGACGAGGTCGGCGTCGAGGGGTTCGGCGTCGGCGCCCTGCGCGGTGTCCGGGTCGAAGGCGTCGTCGGTGGCGGAGTGCGGCGAGGCGTAGCCGATGGGCAGCCGGGCGAAGCGGGCGGAGAGGCCGGGCAGGAAGGCGACCAGGCCGATGGCGACAGGGGCGCACACGGCGGCGGTCGCGGTGGCGGAGGCGTCGGCGAGCAGGGCCACGAAGGTGGCGACGGTGCCGACGGTCGCCAGGAAGGAGGCGGCGACGAAGGGCGCGTCCCCGCCGGGGGTGAGCGCCACCAGGACGACCGAGGCGATGAGTACGGCCACGCAGCCGAGCATGAACTGGAGCTTGCCCGGTCCCTGGGCGGCCGGTGCGCCGATGACCCCGGAACCGGCGATCATCAGCAGCGGCAGCGCGCCGAGGCCCACGGCGACGGCCGCGCCCCGGTCGCCGTACACCCGCGCGCGGACCCCGGCGAAGGCGGTGAGGAGCACGCCGAGGCCGCCGGCGATGATGCCGGGCAGGCCGTGCATGTCATGGCGTACGGGGTCGGCGTACCAGAGGACGAAGCCGGTCAGCAGGATCAGCAGGGCGCCGCCCGCGAGTCCGGCGACGCGCAGCAGGTCCTCGCTCCACAGGTGCCGGTCGCGGACGACGGCGGAGGCGACGGCGTCGGAGACGTCGTCGTAGACGGCGGGCGGCAGGGACTCGGCGAAGGGGCGCAGGCTCAGCACCTCGCCGTCCAGGACGCCCTCGTCGGCGAGGGTGCGGGCGCTGTCGAGCACGCGGCCGTCGCGGCGGACCAGGTGGTAGCCGGCCGGGGTGCCGACCTCCTGGGTCTGGCCGGTCAGCCGCAGTATCTCCGGGTAGATGTCGGCCACGGCGATATCCACCGGAAGCGCCACGTCGATGCGGCTGTCGGGTGCCACGACCGTGACCCTGCTGAATCCCGTCGCCGCTGTCGTAGTCACCTTCACAGACCCCCTGTTCGCGGATGCGCACGCTGCGGGCGTCACCCTACCGGGGCCCGGTGTCAGTGGTGACCAGTAGGATCGCCGGCAAGCGGAGGACGACCGTCGCCACGGGGGTGCCGGTGATCAACCGATCGTCCGCGCAGGAGGATTGACGCTCCGGTGAGCCAGCTCGTCATCAAGCGCCCGCCTCGTGCGCTGCCGCCCGAAGTGCCCTCGGAAGAGGTGCAATTGGAGGCTCCTCCCGAGCTGCCGCGCGGGCAGCAGGAGGGCATGCTGATGCAGGTCCTGCCGACCCTCGGCATGGGCTCCTCCGTGGTGTTCTACTTCGCATCCCCGAACGCCCATCCGTTCATGCGGATCATGGGTGTGGTCATGCTCGTGTCCACGGCCGCGATGGTGGTGTCGCAGATCGTCCGGCACCGTCGCGGTACGCAAGGGCAAATGGCCGACGTTCGCCGTGACTACCTCCGTTACGTGGCCCAGACGCGGCGCACGGTACGCAGGACCGCCCTGCGCCAGCGGGACGCGCAGCTCTATCTGCACCCCGCCCCCGAGCAGTTGTGGTCGCTGGTCGCCGAGGGCAGCCGGGTGTGGGAACGGCGGGTGGCGGACGAGGACTTCGGGCAGGTCCGGATCGGCCTGGGCCCGCAGCAGCTGGCCACGCCCCTGATGGCGCCGCAGACCGCGCCGGTGGACGAGCTGGAGCCGCTGTGCGCGGGCGCCATGCAGCGTTTCCTGTCGGTGCACGGCCAGTTGGACGGCCTCCCGGTGGCGCTGTCGCTGCGCGCCTTCTACCACGTGACGGTCTCCGGCGACCCGCAGCGCGCCCAGTCCGCCGCGCGCGCCCTGGTGGCGCAGGCGACGACCCTGCACTCCCCCGACGACCTGATCGTGGCCGTGGTGGCCTCGCGGGGCGCGGCGGAGCGCTGGGACTGGACGAAGTGGCTGCCGCACTGCCAGTTGCCGGGCCAGTTCGACGGCGCGGGCACCCGCCGCCTGTTCAGCGACGACCTGGGTGAGCTGGAGCAGTTGCTGGCCGGGCGGCTGGAGGAGCGGCCCCGGTTCAGCCGCGGCGGCCAGCCACTGCTGGACCAGCCGCACATCCTGGTGGTGCTCGACGGCGGGATCGTGCCGCCGTCGTCGGCGTTCGCGGCCGCCGAGGGCCTCCAGGGCGTGACGATCGTGGAGGTCGTGTCCGGCGAGCTGGACACCCCGCGCGGTGACCTCTCCATCGTGGTACGCCCGGAGCGGCTGCGACTGGACTCCGGTGGTGACGTGGCCTTCGAGGGCACCCCTGACGGGCTGTCGCTGCCCGCCGCCGAGGCGCTGGCCCGCCAGCTCGCCCCCTTGCGGATGGGCGGCGGGGACGACGACGAACCGCTGCTGTCCAACCTGGACTTCACCGATCTGCTCGGCCTCGGGGACGCCGCCTCGGTGGACGTACGGCGCACCTGGCGGCCGCGCTCCATGTCGGAGCGGCTGCGGGTGCCGATCGGCGTCGGCGAGGACGGCCAGCCGGTGATGCTGGACCTGAAGGAGGCCGCGCAGGACGGCATGGGCCCGCACGGCCTGTGCGTGGGCGCCACCGGCTCCGGCAAGTCGGAGCTGCTGCGCACCCTGGTGCTGGGCCTCGCGGTCACGCACTCCTCGGAGACGCTGAACTTCGTCCTCGCGGACTTCAAGGGCGGCGCGACCTTCGCGGGCATGTCCCAGATGCCGCACGTCGCGGCCGTCATCACCAACCTCTCCGACGACCTCACCCTGGTCGACCGCATGGGTGACGCGATCCGGGGCGAACTCCAGCGCCGCCAGGAGCTGCTGCGGGCGGCGGGCAACTACGCCAACATCCACGACTACGAGAAGGCGCGCGCGGCCGGTGCCCCGCTGGAGCCGCTGGCCTCGCTCGTCCTGGTGATCGACGAGTTCAGTGAACTCCTCACCGCCAAGCCCGACTTCATCGACATGTTCATCCAGATCGGCCGTATCGGCCGTTCCCTGGGCGTGCATCTGCTCCTGGCCTCGCAGCGGTTGGAGGAAGGGCGGCTGCGCGGTCTGGACACGTATCTGTCGTACCGGGTCGGTCTGCGGACGTTCTCCGCGGCCGAGTCGCGGGCCGCGCTCGGGGTGCCGGACGCGTACCACCTGCCGTCGGTGCCCGGTTCCGGGTATCTGAAGTTCGGCACGGACGAGATGACGCGCTTCAAGGCGGCGTACGTCTCGGGCACGTACCGCGCGGGCGGTACCGAGGTCACCGGGGGCAGCGCGCCCCTGGAGCGCCGTCCGGCGCGGTTCACGGCGCTTCCGGTGCCGATGGCGTACGCGGCGCCCGATCCCGCCGAGGAGCGGGCGCGGGCCGCGTGCGCGGAGGACGACGCGCTGGCGGACACGGTGCTGGACGTGATCGTGCAGCGCCTCGACGGCCAGGGCGTGCCCGCGCACCAGGTGTGGCTGCCCCCGCTGGACGAGGCGCCCGCGCTGGACCACCTGCTGCCCGCGCTGTCGGTCTCGCCCGAGCGGGGTCTGCACGCGCCGGACTACCCGCGCGCGGGCGCGCTGACCGTGCCGCTGGGTCTGATCGACAAGCCCTTCGAGCAGAAGCGCGAGGTGCTCTACCGGGACTTCTCCGGCGCGGCCGGCCACATGATGGTCGTCGGTGGCCCCCAGTCCGGGAAGTCGACGCTGCTGCGCTCGCTGGTCGCCTCGTTCGCGCTGACCCACACCCCGCTGGAGACGCAGTTCTACTGCCTGGACTTCGGCGGTGGCGGTCTCTCCTCCCTGGCCGACCTCCCGCACGTGGGCGGGGTCGCGTCCCGGCTGGACCCGGAGCGGGTGCGCCGTACGGTCGCCGAGGTCGCGGGCATCCTCAACCGCCGCGAGCAGTTCTTCCGCACGAACGGCATCGACTCCGTCGCCACGTACCGCAGGCGCCGCGCGGCGGGCGAACTGCCGGGCGAGGCGTGGGGGGACGTGTTCCTGGTCATCGACGGCTGGGGCAATTTCAAGACGGAGTACGAGGGCCTGGAGGGTGTCGTCAACGACATCGCGGGCCGCGGTCTCGGCTACGGCATCCATGTCGTCGTCTCCGCGTCGCGCTACATGGAGGTCCGCGCGGCCCTCAAGGACCAGATCCTCAGCCGGCTCGAACTGCGGCTGGGTGACCCGATGGACTCCGAGTTCGACCGCAAGGTCGCGGTGAACGTCCCGGCGGGCGTGCCCGGCCGCGGCCAGGTCGCGGAGAAGCTGCACTTCATGACGGCGCTCCCCCGCATCGACGGCTCCTCGTCGGCGGGCGATCTGTCCGAGGCGACGGCCGCGCTGGTCCAGCGGGTCAAGGCCGGCTGGGAGGGTCCCGCCGCTCCGACCGTGCGTCTGCTGCCGCGCAAGCTGCCGGCCGACCAGCTTCCCAAGGGCTTCGAGTTCCCGCAGGCGGGCTTCGCGATCGGCATTGACGAGGCCAACCTGGAGCCGGTCTTCGTCGACCTGGACACCGACCCGTTCTTCTTGGTCTTCGGGGAGAGCGAGTCCGGCAAGACCAACCTGCTGCGGCTGATCGCCAAGCAGATCACCGAGCGGTACACCCCGGCCGAGGCCCGCATCGTCGTCGGCGACTACCGGCGCACCATGCTGGAGGCGGTCGGCGAGGAGCACCTGCTGGAGTACGCGCCGATGGCCTCGGCGATGCAGGTCCACATGGACGCGATCCGGCAGTTCATGGAGATGCGCGCGCCGAAGCCGGACATCACCCCGCAGCAGTTGCGCGACCGCAGCTGGTGGAGCGGTCCGCAGCTCTTCGTCATCATCGACGACTACGAGCTGGTGGCGACCAACTCCGGTAATCCGCTGAGTCAGTTGGTCGAGCACCTGCCGTTCGCGCGGGACGTCGGCGTGAAGTTCATCATCGCCCGCAGCCAGGCGGGTGCCTCGCGGGCGATGTACGAGTCGTTCATGCAGCGGGTTAAGGAGCTGGGCGCACAGGGCGTCGTTCTTTCGGGCGACCCCAGCGAGGGTGACATCCTCGGCACGGTACGGGCGCGTCCCATGCCGCCGGGGCGTGGCGTGTTCGTTTCCCGCAAGCGCGGAACGTCCCTTATTCAACTGGGGTTGCTTCCGCAACGCCACTAGAGTGATCGATGGAAACCACCCCCGTTCCTGCGTTCGGACGAGCGAAGGGACGGGGATGACACGGGGAGAACGGGGAGGCGGCTGAGGTGAGTTCGGACGGGGGCGGCAAGGTTCCCGACACGGGGACCGGCTTCGACACCCTGGCGGGGGTCAATCCGGCGATGGCGCTGGACATCCAGCACAACGCCATGAAGAGCTTCAAGAAGCGGGTCGACGCGCTGCTGGTCGAGCTGGACAAGTCGGAGGCGGCACCGGGCAAGGTCGGCGAGGACCGGCTGCCGCGGGCCCAGCTCGGGGCGGCCACCTTCAAGGAGGCGCAGTTCCTCCACGACTCGTACACCATCGTCCACGACGAGTTGGAGAACCTCTCCAAGGCCCTCAGCGCCCAGATCGAGAGCATGAGCCTCGCGGTCCACGCCTCCCGCGTGGGCTACGAGAACCTCGACGAGGACATCAAGGCGCGGATGCGGGCGGTGAACGCGGAGGCGGAGAAGTATTACGACGCGGCGCGGGATCCTTATGCGCGGCACAAGCAAGGACCGGGCGCGCCGAAGGCCGAGGGGACCCTCTGATGAGCGAACACAAGAACCGGCCCGAACCGAAGCTCGTGCGCACGGACTTCGAGTCCATGACCCATGAGCAGCTCGCCGCCATGCTTGAGTCCGCCGACATGGCGTCCGCGTCTCTCCTCTCCGTGAAGTTGTCCAAGGCCGCTACGACGATCAGCGAGATCGGCGACGGCCTGATGAAGCACGTCAAGGAACTGGAGTGGCAAGGCAAGGCCGGTGACGCGTTCCGGGACTGGGGTGGTCACACCGCCAGTGCCACGCTGCGACTCGGCCAGTATGCCGAGGCGGCGTCCGAGTGGATGGGGACGGTCTCCCAGGCCATCGCCGAGGCCAAGGTCTCTATGCCGGATGTCTCGGAGACGACACGGGCAAAGGCTGCTCTAGCGGACGCGCACAAGACGATCGATGTCGCGAAGCAGCCCGGAGTGCGCAACGACCCCGACGCCCGTAAGGCAGCCGCAACTGCTCATACCGACGCGACCATTGCCCAGGACAAGATCGACGCGACCCGCGAGGCCGCGATCCAGCAGATGCGGAAGTTGGCGGGAGCGTACGAGCATTCGGCTACGCAGGTGAACAGCCTGACGCCGCCTACGTTCGCCCCGGCGGCCGGACGGGGGGCTCCGGATGCCTGGTGGATCGATGACGA
Organism: Streptomyces sp. SID1328; assembly: GCF_009865595.1. NCBI lineage: Bacteria > Bacillati > Actinomycetota > Actinomycetes > Kitasatosporales > Streptomycetaceae > Streptomyces > Streptomyces sp. SID1328. The sequence continues at coordinate 17,608 of NZ_WWKH01000782.1, forward strand.
GGATTCAAACCTGAGCAAGGGCACCCATTACGCCGGGCAGAGCTCTTCGGGCGCGGCCGGTCCTACGGTTCCCACAGGCGGCTCTCGCAGTAGCAACCATCCTGCTGGGGTGCACCATGTTGCGGCAGCCACCGCCCTTGAAGGCACGGTGCATTCAGGACGCCATGTCCCTGGTCCTTCTGAGCCCGTATCTCTGAACATTGACAG
>NZ_WWKH01000783.1:0-22320 GCF_009865595.1 Streptomyces sp. SID1328
TCGGGCTGGTGCTCTTCGCCGCCGGCGTCTGGTGGTTCCTGGCCCGGCGGGGCGTGGTGCGGCTGGTGGGCGCGCTCGTGGCCGTCGCCGCACCGGTCGGCTTCCTGGTGTTCATCACGCGGAGCGGTCTCTGGCTGGTCGCGCTGATCTCCGCCGTGTGCTGGTCGGTCGCGGGCTTCACGGGGCGCGCGGCGCTGCGCAAGGCGCGACCGCACCGGCCCCAGCGGCCCACCCGGGCGCGTCGGCCGAGACGACCGGTGCTGATCATGAACCCGAAGTCCGGCGACGGCAAGGTCGGCCGCTTCGACCTGGTGGAACGGGCGGAGGACCTGGGCGCGCGGGTGATTCTGCTGGACCCCGCGCACCCCGCCGACGTGACCAAGCTGGCCGAGGAAGCCGTGGCCAATGGTGCCGATCTGCTGGGGGTGGCGGGTGGCGACGGCACGCAGGCGCTGGTCGCGGCGGTCGCCGCCGAGCACCACCTGCCGTTCCTCGTGATCTCCGCGGGCACCCGCAACCACTTCGCCATGGACCTCGGCCTCGACCGCGACGACCCGGCCCGCTGCCTCGACGCCCTGACCGACGGCGAGGAGATCCGCGTCGACCTCGGCGACGTCTCCGGCCGCCCCTTCGTCAACACGGTGTCCTTCGGCGTCTACGCCGACATCGTGCAGAGCCCCGAGTACCGCGACAACAAGACCGGCACCGCCCTCACCCTGATGCCGGACCTGCTGGCCAGGGAAGGCGTACAGCGGCTGGAGGCTCACGTGGACGGCAACCGCCTCGCCGAGCAGCAGGCGCTTCTGATCAGCAACAACCCGTACGTCTCCCCCGACGAACTGAGCAGCGGCGGCCGCCGGCCCCGGCTCGACACCGGTGAGCTGGGCGTGATCGGGATCAGGGTGGAGAACGCGGCCCAGGCGGCAGAGCTGGCGGTACGGGGTACGCAGGCGCCGGGGCTCACCGTGACGACCGCGCACCGGGTCGAGGTGACGGCCGGGGAGGAGCAGATCCCGGTGGCGGTGGACGGCGAGGCGCTGTGGCTGCGCACACCGGTCACCTGCTCGGTACGGCCGGGCGCGCTGCGGGTGCTGCTGCCGCGCGACCGTCCGGGCGTGCCGCAGCCCGCGCCGCCCATCGACTGGCGGAAACTGCTCAACCTCGCGTTCGGTCCCGCCGAGCGCACGGCACCGGGAGAGAACCATGCCTGACCGCGACACCTTCCCCGCCGTCCTCCGTGACCTGCGCGCGGTCGACGGCGCGCTGTACGCCGCCGTGGCCGCCACGCCGACGCCCGCGCTGGACCGGGCGCTGCGGCTGCTGTCGCACGCGGCCGACCACTCGAAGATCTCGTTCGGCGTCGCGGCGGGGCTCGCCCTGCTGCCGGGCCGGCCGCGCCGCGCGGCACTGACCGGGGTCGCCTCCGTCACCCTGGCGTCGGCGGCGGCGAACCTGCTCGGCAAGCGGATGGTGCGCCGCCACCGGCCCGACCGGGAGGAGGCGCAGGTGGCGGTGGCGCGGCACGTGCGCATGCCCGAGTCGGCGTCCTTCCCCTCCGGGCACACGGCCTCGGCCACCGCCTTCGCCACGGCCGTGGGCGTCGTCCTGCCTCCGGCCGCGGTCCCGCTGGGGTCGTTGGCGGTGGCCGTCGGGTACTCCCGCGTCCACACCGGGGTGCACTATCCGGGGGATGTCGCGGCGGGCGCGGTGCTGGGGTTCGCGGCGGCCGCGGTGTCGCTGGCCGTGGTGCGGGGGCTGGGGTGCGGGGTGGGGTGAGGGACGGGTTGAGCCCACATGTGGAGAGACCACGAGTGAGGGGGGCACATGTTGTGGGGGCCCATGGGGTGAGGCCACATGCGGGTCTCAGCACACAGTCAGCAGATGGTTCCTGTTGATGACCTCAAGAGACAGCGTGCGATACCCCACCGTCTCGAACAGCACCGTCAGCCGCTCGTTCTCCTCGCTCATGACCGACCCCTGCCCCCACTGCTCGTGCCGCACGAGAGTGCCGGGCGGGAAGGGATGCTCGTCCCCCACGGGCACCGAAGAGGCCGACTCGGGTATCGGCCCACCCGTACCGGCCAGCACGGCGGGCCCGCCCTCGGCGCGACCCTCCTCCGCCAGTTCGGCCGCCTCACACCGGTCACACGCACCGCAGGACTCGTCCTGCTCGCCGCCCTGCCCGAAGTAGCCCAGCAGGAACCGCCGACGGCAGCCGGTGGCCTCGGCGTAGCCCCGCATCATGTCGACGCGGGAGCGCTCCAACTGCTGATGGGCGTCGCCCAGTTCGATCGCCTGCTGCGCGGCGTCGGCCGGTCCGGCCGTGCCGGTCGCCTCCAGTTCGCCGTCCTCGGTGGTGTGCACGGCGTCGACCTGCTCCAGGAGGTTGACGACGGCCGTAAGACGGCTCGCCGTCAGGTTGGTCTCCTCGCGCAGCTCGGTCGGCGGGACCGGCCCGTCGTGTTCCTCCAGCGTGCTCACCACCTGGGTGACGGTGTCCGGGTCCGGCCGGCCGGCCGCGAAGAAGCGCTGCATGCCGAGGTCCTGCGGCCGGTAGGCGAGTATCGCGCGGGCCTCCTCGCCGTCGCGTCCGGCGCGGCCGATCTCCTGGTAGTAGGCGTCCAGCGAGCCGGGGACGGAGGCGTGCAGCACGAAGCGGACGTCCGGCTTGTCGATGCCCATCCCGAAGGCGGAGGTCGCCACGACCACGTCCAGCCCGCCCGCCATGAACCGGTCGTGCACATCGCCCCGCTCCCGTGCGGGCAGCCCCGCGTGGTACGCGGCCGCGTCCAGCCCGAGCAGGCTCAGCTCCTCGGCGTACTCCTCGGCCTCCCGGCGCGTACCCGCGTACACGAGGCCGGGCTTGGGCTCCGCGGCGGCGCGTTCGACGACGGCACGCTTCTTGGCGGCGGCGTCCTGGAAGGGGACGACCTCCAGGTGGATGTTGGGCCGGTCGAAGCCGGTGACCACCTCGTGCACGTCCCGCATGCCGAGCCGGCTGACGATCTCGGCCCGTACGGGTGCGGCGGCGCTCGCGGTCAGGGCCAGTACGGGGGGCCGGCCGAGCCGGTCGATGACCTGCCCGAGCCGCAGGTAGTCGGGGCGGAAGTCGTGTCCCCACGACGACACGCACTGGGCCTCGTCGACGACGAACAGCGCGGGCTCGGCGGCGGCGAGCTGCTCGACCACCTCGTCCTTGGCGAGCTGCTCGGGCGCCAGGAACAGGAAGTCGACGTCGCCCTCGCTGATCCGGTCCCACACCGCCGCGTTCTCGCTGCCGCTCTGGGACGAGTTCACGGCTGCCGCCTCCGCGCCCTCCCGGCTCAGCAGCCCCCGCACCTGGTCCCGTTGGAGCGCGACGAGCGGCGACACCACGACGGTCGGACCCGGCAGCAGCAGCCCCGGCACCTGGTAGACGGCCGACTTCCCGGCCCCGGTGGGCATCACGACCAGCGTGTCCCGCCGCTCCATCACCGCCTCCATCGCCACCAACTGCTCCGGCCGCAGCTCCTCCCACCCGAACACGTCCAGCGCGCTCTTCCGCAGCCGCTTCGCCGATGCGGTACTCATCATGCTCTCCCTGTGTTCCGGGCCCTGCTCAGATCACCGGAATCGGCGCCTGGGTGTGTGAGCACCCGGTACCCCGGCGACGGCGGAGTACCGCGCCGGCGGCTCGGGAATTGGCGTCTGAGAGGTGGGACACCCAGGGGTCCTACGAAGGCTCTCCCCCGAAGAAGTCCGCAAGGGAAGATGCCAGCGCTCCTGGAGCCTCTTCGGCCACGTGATGCCCGGAGTCGATGCCGTGGCCGCGTACGTCCGGTGCCCACTGCCGCCAGATCTTCACCGGGTCCCCGTACAGGTCCTCGATGTCGTCCCGGAGCGACCAGAGGATCAGCGCCGGGCACTGGATCCGTGTCCCGGCCGCGCGGTCGTCCTTCTCGTGCCGCCGGTCGATGGTGAGGCCGGCCCGGTAGTCCTCCAGCATCGCCCGCACCACGTCCGGGTTTCTCGTGGCCGCGCGCCACTCGTCATGGTTCTCCTGCCCCATGCTCTGGGGGTCACCGTGGTACCAGCTGTCCGGATCGGCGTTGATGACCCGCTCGGGGATGTCCGGCTGGGCGAAGAAGAACCAGTGCCACCACTGCGTGGCGAACTCGGTCGTGATGCGGGACAGGTGCTCGGTGAGGGGCAGACCGTCGATCAGCGCCACCCGCGAGACAGCGTCGGGGTGATCGAGTGCGAGACGTAGCGCGACACTGCTTCCGCGGTCGTGCCCGGCGAGCGCGAACCGGGCGTGGCCGAGGGAGCGCATCACCTCGACCACATCACCGGCAACGGCCCGCTTGGAGTATCCGGAGTGGTCGGGGGTCGGCGTCGGCCCGGTGGACCGGCCGTATCCCCGGAGGTCCGGACAGACCACGGTGAACCCGCGCCGGACGAGCAGCGGGGCGACGCGGTGCCAGGTGGCGGAGGTCCGGGGGTGGCCGTGCAGGAGTACGACGGGCGGTCCGTCCCCTCCGTGCCGGACGAAAATCGACGCCCCATCAGTCTGAACCCGGCTGGTCTCAAAGTCCTCGAACACGACTCGGCCCTCCCTCGGGGTGTCTCCCCCGCCTACCCCACAGGCCCGTCGGACAACTCCGCCCACCCCTTCTGCAACGCCCGCACCGTCTCCACGATCGCCGGCCGCCCGCTCGCCCCGGTACGCCACAGGGCGTACAGCCGGCGCACCGGAGCCGGATCGAGCGGCACCTCCACCGCACCGGGCGGCAGCGGCCCACGCCCCAGCCGAGGCACGAGCCCGATACCGAGCCCCGCCGCGATGAGGGCGACCAACGTCGGGTTCTCGTCGGCCTGGTGGACGATCTCCGGCGTGTGCCCGGCCTCGCGGAGCGTGCGGACGAGCCAGTCGTGGCACACCCGGCCCGGCGGCTGGCACACCCACCGCTGGCCCCCGAGTTCCGCGCGCCGCACGGAGGAACGCCCGGCGAACGGATGCGTCCGAGGCACCAGCAGCGTGCAGGGATCGTCCCCGATCACCGCCTGTTCCACCCCCGGCGGAAGCGGCAGCGGGGTGATGTCCCAGTCGTGCACCACCGCCAGATCGACGGCCCCCTTGGCGACCCTGTCCACGGACAGATGCGGGTCGACCTCGCTGAGCCGGGCGTCCAACGCGGCGTGTCTCACGGCCAGTTCGGCCAGCACGCCCGGCAGCAGCCCACGGGCCTCCGATCGGGTGTCGGTGAGGGCAAGGGCCCGGTCCGGTCCAGGTGCCGGGCGAAGGGTGTCGCCTGCCAGCGGGTGCAGCAGCGTGACCGGCAACGAGTCCGGCCCCCGCCGGAGTGCCAGGTCAACTCGACACTTCCTCCCGTTGGCGGTGGTGGCCCGCCATGGCGGGGAGAGCGTTGTCGATGAGGACGGCGGCGATGGCGGCGGCGGCGGGGAAGGCATCGGCATTGAGGACCCGGGTGCGGGCCGCGGCGCCATCGATGAGCAGGGCGAGCTGCTCGCCGAGCTGCTCGGGGTCGGCGGCGCCGGCTTCGCGGGCGGTGTCGGCGAGCCGCGCGGCAACGGCCTTCTTGTAGTCGCGTGCGTACTGGGATGCAGGGTGCTCGGGGTCGTGGAGCTCCACGGCCGCAGCGATGTACGGGCACAGGGGTGTGCCGGGGGAGACGTCGAAGGCGGCGAGGAGCCGTTCGCGGGGGGTGAGGTCGGTGCGGTCGAACACGCCGGACAGCACGGAGGGGTCGAACCGGCGCAGGTACTCGGTGACGAGTTCGTCCTTGCCGGTGAAGTGCTGGTAGGCCGTCCGCTTGGACACCTCGGCCGCCGCACAGAGCTCGTTCATGCCCGTGCGGTTGATGCCCTGCTCACGGAACAACTGCTGGGACGCGCTGAGGATGCGCTCGCGGGCGCCCCGACCGCGGCGGCGGCCAGTGGGGCCCTTTTCCAACTCCGTCATGGGTCCACGATACCCCAGCGGGTAACGATTGGTGTACATAGTTTGCGCCCCGGCACTCCGCCCCGTACCTTAAGGACACAGGGCGGTGTACATAACACCGTCACCCCAGGTACACGTGGCAGCACCATTCAAGGGAGCAATCATGGGGAAGCTTGACGGGAAGGTCGCGGTCATCACCGGCGGCACCACCGGCATGGCGCTGGCCGGCGCGAAGCTGTTCGTCGAAGAAGGAGCGCACGTCTTCATCACCGGCCGCCGCCAGGACGCCCTGGACGCGGCCGTGAAGCAGATCGGCCGCAACGTCACCGGCGTCCGGGGCGACGCCGCCGACCTGGACGACCTGGACCGCCTGTACGACACCGTCAAGCGGGAGAAGGGAAGCCTCGACGTGCTGTGGGCCAGCGCCGGCGGCGGCGAGCCCGCCCCGCTCGGCGAGATCACCGAGGCCCAGTTCGACACCTGGTTCGGGCTCAACGCCCGCGGCACCCTGTTCACCGTCCAGAAGGCCCTCCCGCTCCTCAACGACGGCGGCTCCATCCTCATGACCGGCTCCAACGCCTCCCTCGGTGCCTTCCCCGGCTGGAGCGTCTACGCCGGCAGCAAGGCCGTCCAGCAGGCATGGGCTCGGATCTGGCTCAACGAGCTCAAGGACCGCCGCATCCGCGTCAACGTCCTGACCCCGGGCCAGGTCGCGACCGCCAAGCAGGAAGAACTCTTCGACGAGGCCACCAAGCGCCAGTTCGAGTCCCTCATCCCCCGCGGCCAGATGGGCCGCCCCGACGAAATCGCCACCGTCGCCCTCTTCCTCGCCTCCGACGACTCCAGCTACGTCAACGGCATGGAACTCGTCGCCGACGGCGGCACCACCGCCCTCTGAACCCAACAGCACGCACCAGGACAGGACACCTCATGAGCAGCATCAGCATCATCGGCACCGGGAACATGGCTCGCACCATCGGCGCGCGGGCGGTAGCGGGCGGCAACACCGTCGAGATCATGGGCCGCCATCGGGCCAAGGCCGCCGACCTGGCCAAGACTCTGGGCGGCGGCGTCACGACGGGAGAGTGGGGCACCGCCCCGGCTGGGGACATCGTCATCGTGGCCCTGCTGTACGACGGCGTCGTGCCGGCCATCGCCCAGTACGGAGACGCTCTCGCGGGCAAGGTCATCGTCGACATCAGCAACCCCTTCAACTCCACGTTCGACGGGCTGGCCCACCGCGAGGAGACCTCGATCGCGCAGGAAGTCGCCAAGGCCGCCCCGGCCGACGCCGGCGTGGTGAAGGCGTTCAACACCGTCTTCCGCCACGTCCTGGAGAAGGGCCGGCCCGACGTCTTCCTCGCCGGCGACGACGCGCAGGCCAAGGCGCGTGTGGAGGCGTTCATCGAGAGCCTCGGGATGCGCCCGCTGGACGTCGGCGGCCTGAAAATGGCCCACTGGCTGGAAGGAGCGGGCGTGGTCACGGTGGGCCTCGCCAACCACGGGGTCGGGAACTTGGACTTCGCCCTCAGCATCACCGAGCTTCCCGTCTGAGCAAACGGTTGGCGGATCACCGAGAGGACTCGTCATGAAGCTTGGCTTCACACTTCCCGTCATCGGGCCCGCCATCAGCAGCGCAGTTGGCCTGAGCGCGTTCTGCCGCGGGATCGAGGACCTTGGCTACGACACGCTGTGGGTCGGCGATCGCCTGGTCCAGCCGGTCGACATGCATAGCGTCTATCCGGGCAAAGAGCAGCCGTACCCCCCGCAGATGAAGCGTTACCTCGACCCGGTCCTGCTGTGGACCGTCGCCGCGACGGCGACCAGCCGGGTGCGGCTGAATGCCAGCACGCTCAGCACCTTCTACTACGAGCCGCCGCACCTGGCCCGGATGCTGACCACGCTCGACGTGCTCAGCGACGGCCGGCTCGAAGTCGGCGTGGGACTCGGGTGGATGAAGGACGAGCACGACATCTCCCGCAGCGCGGACTGGCACCGGCGCGGGCGGATGCTCGATGACCTGCTGGCGTTCCTGCACGAGTGGTGGACGGCCAACCCGGTGTCCTGGGACAGCGAGTTCTTCTCACTGCCGCCGGTCCACGCCGACCTGCGCCCCGTGCAAGCAGGCGGGCCGCCCATCTGGATCGGCGGCGCCAGCGAGGCCGCGATGCGCCGGGTCGGCCGGAGCGCCACCGGCTGGCTCGGGGTCGATTTCCTCCCGGACGAGGTCGCGGACCAGTTGTGGTCGCTCGCGCGCCGGGCGGCGCAGGAGGCCGGCCGCGATCCCGACGCGCTGAAGAAGGCCATACGCATCAACCTCGAACCGGGCACGACCGTTGATTCGCCGGCCGACAAGCTCAAGCGCTTCGCCGAGTCCGGTGCGGACGAGGCGTTCGTGGACGCCTTCGCACCGTTCCCCGACCTTGACCAGATGCTTGACTTCGCCGGCCAGGTGATCACGCGTACCGGTCGGTTGTGATCACCCAGGAGCAGGACGACCAAGGGGGTCCTGCGAGGCTGTGTTGCTGAGATGCACCCACGTGGCGAAGCGCTGCGTCGCCACCCGGCGTCCGCGGTGACGCCGTTCTCCCTGCTCGTACCCTTCTTCGGCATGTCCTGTGCCGCGCTGTTCCTCCGAGAACCGGTGAGCGGCCTGCGCTGGTGCGCGGCGGCGCTGCTGACCGGCGGGGTGGCGACGGCGTCCGTCACCCCTCGGCGCCGGGCAGCGGTGGGACCGGTCAAGGTCTCGGTCCCGGCACGAGAGTCGTGAATCAGAGGTTCCGCTTCACCCCCGGTTTCCTGGGGAATGCCACAACTCCCCTTGGGCACACGGAGTCCAGACACACAAAGTACCGGCATTCCCCATTCGTGGAGCGGGAGTTCTCATGACCAGTTACGGTGGCCAGCCGGCCGCTCGATCCGGTTCGCGGACCAACGGTCTCGCCATCGCGGGCCTGGTGTGCGGCGTTGTCGGCTTCTTCTTCCTCAACGTCATTCTCGGCCCCCTGGCGATCATCTTCGGTATGGTCGCCACGCGGCAGTCGGGCGCCAAGGGCGGTCGCGGAATGGCGAAGGCGGCCGTCATTCTCGGCATCGTCGACCTCGTGGTGTTCGCCATTCTCATGATCGTGGCGGCGAACAATGGCGGATTCCACTGGTACGTCGGAAGCTGACGCCGAATTGAATTCCGGACGCGTACGAAAATGGGCTGCGGGCAGGGATCGACCATGACGACACTGCTCGCAGCCTTCGTGCTCGGCACCCCCGATCCCCCCGCGCTCGCCGATTTCTATCGCGCCCTCTTGGGCTGGGACGAGGTCGACCGGGAGCCCGACTGGGTCCGGCTCAAGGCCCCGGAGCGTGAACGCCCCGGCCTCAGCTTCCAGTTGGAGAAGGACCACCGCCCGCCGGCCTGGCCGTCCGCCCCCGGCGAGCAGCAGAAGCAGGCCCATCTCGACATCCAGGTGGACGACCTCGCCGCCGAGACCGAGCGCGCGTGCGCCCTGGGTGCGACGGTGGAGGAGCACCAGCCACAGGACGACGTCCGCGTGCTGCGCGACCCCCACGGCCATCTGTTCTGCCTCTTCCTCCCCGGCGCCTGAGCGACGCGCCCGGCTCAGCCCTGCGCCGCCAGCTCCAACAGCTCCTGCAGCCTCAGCCCCCGGCCGGCGTCCAGCTCGGTCGGGGTGTTCGTGCGTACGGCGGTGGCGAACTCCCGGCGCAGCGGGGGCCAGCACTCCTCGTGATCGATCCCGGCCGTGTCGTACCGCAACGGTTCGGCGGAGCCGAAGAGTTCGACCGTGGTGACCGCTCGGGGCACGGCCACGCTGCCGGAGAGCGTGGCCTGGCTGACGGCACCGTTGGCGTGCTCACAGGTCAGCTCGGTCCAGCGGCGCGGGTCGCCGGTGCGGCGGATGCTGGTGATCGGGGCTATCGCCGTGTCGAGGAGGTCCAGCAGGTGGGGGCCCAGGTCGAGCAGGGCGCCGTGTTCCAGGCGCCAGCCCGTGGCGAAGTCGCCGCCGAGGAAAGCCCCGTGGAGGTAGCAGGAGCGGGCGCCGACGACGTCCAGGGTGCTCGCGGCCCGCAGAAAGGCGCGGGTGGCGGGGTGGTAGCGCTTGGTCAGGACGAGTTGGGAGACGACCCCGGCTTCGGCGACCGCGTCCGCCACCCGTCGGGCTGCCGTCAGATCCGGGCCGAGCGGTTTCTCCAGCAGCAGCGCCTTCCCCTGCTTCGCGGCGAGCGGGGCGAGTTCGGCCTGCACGGCGGGCGGTACCGCGAAGGCGACCGCCTCGCAGCGGTCGAGCAACTCGGCGAAGTCGGCGGCGACATGGGCGCCGTAGGGCGCGGCGGTCTGCTCGGCGGCCTCGGGGCGGCGGGCCCAGACGGCGGACAGCCGGGTCTCGGGCCCGGCGGCCAGCACTCGGGCGTGCATGGCACGGGCCCACGGACCGGCGCCGACCAGTCCGACCTCCACGGGACGATGCGGCCAAGGGGCGGGTGTGGTCATGACTTCCTGTCCGAACGAGGTCGAGGGAAAGGCGGGTTCAGCGGGCGAGCCGCTCCAGCCGGGCGTCCGCGCGGTCGGCCGAGTAGAGGAACTGCACCACCATGGCCGCCGCGCCGATGAGCCCGGAGTGGTCGCCGAGCCGGGACGTGACGATCTGGAGGTGAGCGGTGGTGCGCGGCATGGCGCGCTGGTAGATCAGCTCCCGCACCCCGGTCAGGTACGGGACCCCGGCCAGCTCGCCCGCGAGCATCAGCACACCGGGGTTGAGCAGGGTGACGACGGTGACCAGTACCTCGCCCGTACGCCGCCCGGCTTCCCGCGCGAGCCGTACGGCCTCGGGGTGGCCCTCGGCGAGCAGGCGCCGCACGTCGCGGCCGGAGGCGGTGTCCAGGCCGAGCGCGCCCAGTTCCCGGGCGAGCGCCCCGCCACTGGCCACGGCGGCGAGGCAGCCGTGCGCACCGCACATGCACAGCGCGTCGGGGCGGTCGTGCAGCCGGATGTGCCCGATGTCGCCCGCGCCGCCGTCGATGCCCCGGTACACGGAGTCTCCGATGACGACGCCCGCGCCGATCCCGGTCGACGCCTTCACCAGGACGAAGGAGTCGCAGTCGGCGTGGTTGGCCCGCTGCTCGGCCAGTGCCATCAGGTTGGCGTCGTTGTCGACGAACACCGGCACCGGACCGTCCTCCATGGAGCCGCCGACGCGCCGGGCGTAGGTCTCCTGGAGGCGTTCCCGGATCGGGTACTGGTCCCAGCCGGGCATGATGGGCGGCTCCACGACCCGGCCGGTCGCGAAGTCCACCGGGCCGGGGACGGACACGCCGATCCCGCAGATCCGCGCCGGGGAGACACCCGCCGCGGCCAGCAGGTCCGGGAACCAGCCGACGAGCCGGTCCAACACCGGCTCCGGGCCGTCCACGATCTCCATCGGTCCGGTGTGCTCCGCGAGGATGGTACCCGCGAGGTCCAGGACGGCGGCCCGCGCGTGCCGGGTCTCCAGGTCGACGGCGAGGACGGCCGCGTGCGCCGGGTCGAAGACGATCCGGCCGGAGGGGCGGCCCCCGGTCGAGGCGCCGGTGGTGTGCCGCACCCAGCCGGCCCGGTTGAGCAGGTCGAGCCGCTGGCCCACGGTGGAGCGGGACAGGCCGGTGACGCGCTGGAGTTCGGCGCGGGTGTTGGCGTGTCCGTCGCGGATGAGCTGGAGCAGCCCTCCCGCGCTGACCTGACTGGGCGTCATCATGATGTCCCCCTGGACCCCTCGTACCTCTGGGCTTCAGCTCTTGTCGGCACCGCTGGTCAGGCCCTCGGTGAGCAGCCGTTCGGCGGCGAAGAACAGAAGTACCACGGGCACCGTCAGCACCACCGAACCGGCCATCAGCACCGTCTTGGGCACCTCGATGCCGTTGGACAGTTGGGCCAGGCCCAGCGAGACGGTCCACTTGCCGGGGTCGGCCGCCAGGAAGAGCAGCGCGAAGAGGAACTCGTTCCAGGCGATCATGAACACGTACAGGCCGGTCGCCATGAGCGAGGGCAGCGCCAGCGGCAGGATCACCTTGCGGAGGGTCTGCAGGCGCGTGCAGCCGTCCAGGGCGGCGGCCTCCTCGACCGAGTACGGGATGGTGACCAGGTAGTTCTTCAGCATGTAGATGGACACCGGCACGGTCTGCGCGACGTACACCACCGCGAGGCCCACCAGGCTGGAGGAGAGGCCGAGCCTTGCGAAGATCACGAACAGCGGGACGGCCAGCAGCGTCGCGGGGAAGAGGTAGACCGCGAGGAAGAGGGCGCTGACCTGGCGGTGCCCGAAGAACTTCAGCCGGCTCACCGCGTAGGCGCCGGGCACGGCGGCCACCAGCGTGAGCGCGACCGTACCGAGCGACACCAGCGCGGAGTTGGCCAGGAAGCCGAGGAAGCCCTGCCCGCCGTCGTCGGAGGACGTCAGCACGTTCCGGTAGGTGTCGAGGGTGAGATCGCGCGCGGAGACCCACAGCGAGCCGGGGTCGAGCAGCAGCGCGTCGATGGGCTTCAGCGACAGCAGCAGCATGTAGTAGAAGGGGAGCACGGTGATCACGGCGAGGAAGGCGATGACGCACCAGCGCGCCACGCCGAAGAAGCGCTCCTCGAACCGGGCTCTGGTCAGGACGGCCTTGCGGGTCACGCTTCCTCCTGGACCTTGTTGCCGAAGAACTTGAAGTAGCAGCCCAGCAGGATCATCAGCGAGACAGCGAGGACCAGAGCCTGGGCGGCCGCGGCCCCCACGTCGTAGCGGGCGGTCAGGAAGTCGTAGACCCGGACGGCCGCGACGTCGGTGCCCGCGCCGCCGCCGGTGAGCAGATAGACGTCGTCGAACTTGTTGAACGTCATGATGAAGCGCAGGACGCACAGCAGGGCGATGACCGGCATGAGCTGCGGGAGCAGGATGTGCCGGAAGCGCTGCGAGACGGTGGCCCCGTCGACCTCAGCGGCCTCCTCCAGGCCGTCCGGGACCGCCTGGAGCCGGGCGAGCAGGAACAGGAAGGCGAACGGGAAGTAGCGCCAGCACTCGAAGGCGATGACCGTCAGCAGCGCCAGCGGTATGTGGAAGTGCGCGCCGAACAGGCCGACTTCGTAGCTGCGGGTGGAGAGGAAGCCCACAGGGTCGTCCCAGCCGAACAGGCTGCGCCCCCAGTCGTTCACGATGCCGTACTGCGGGCTGAGCGCCACCTCCCAGACGAAGGCGACGGCGACCACGGGCGCCACGTACGGCAGGAGCATGGCCGCGCGCAGCAGGGCCCGGCCGCGGAACGGCCGCCTGAGGGCGAGCGCGGCCACCAGGCCGAGGAGGACGGAGCCGAGCGTGCCGCCCGCCGTGTAGAGCAGGGTGGTCAGCAGACTCGACCAGAAGCCGGCCGATTCGAAGACCGCCGCGAAGTTGTCCAGCGTCCAGCGGCCGAACAGGCCCATGCCCTGGATGTCCACGAGCCGGGCGTGCTGGAAGGCCAGCAGGAGCGTCCAGAGGATCGGCAGGACGACCACGACGAGGACGACGATCAGGGTGGGAGAGACGAAGGCGAGACCGGCGCGGTTGGCCCGCCGCTCGGCGGTCATCGGTTTCGCGGGCTGCCGCTGCGATACGGCCGGCGGCCGGGGCTCGGTGTCCGGGCGCGGCGCTGCGCCGGAGGGGGCTCGGGTCATGGGGATGCCTTTGTGACGTGCGGCTACTGGAGGGACTTCTGCAGGGCGGCGACTTCGTCGTCGGCTTCGCGGGCCGCCTCCTCGGGGGAGAGCTGGCCGCTGGTCATCGCACCGATCGCCTTGGGTACGGGCAGCTCGCCGTTGGTGGCGCCGACCAGGGCGCCCTCGCCCTGCTCGATGCCCCAGCGGCGCATGTTGCCGACCCCGGCGGCGAGTTCGTTGAGCAGGCTCGGCGGATACACCTGGTCGAACGGCCTCTTGGTGTCCACCCCGATGTCGCTGTGCCGCCAGGCGTCGAGATAGCGGTGGGGCTCGGCGGCGGTGCCGTGGCGGACGGGGATCTTGCCCTCGGGCGACATCCCGAACCAGGACTCGTAGCCGGAGTTCATCATGTACTCGATGAACTGCTGCGAGGCCGCCGTCTCCGCGGTCTTGGTGGTCACCCAGGAGGTGATCTCGCCGAACTGCGCGCCCTCGCGGGCGTCCGGACCCTTCAGCGCGGTGACGATGCCGCTGTCGCGGGCCAGCCGGCCGGGGTCCTTCTTGCACTGCGGGCAGCTCGGCAGGGCGTCCTCGCGCAGGCCGGCCAGCTCGTCCAGCAGGAACGAGGACCAGATGACCATCGAGGAGCGGCCGGCGAAGTAGGTCGCGCGGGTCGAGTCCACGCTCTGCGTGCCGGGGGCACCGTGCTCGCGGGCGAGCTGGTCGTAGGTGCGGAAGGCGGTCTCGCACCGCGGGCTGTGCAGGGCCACCTCGTGGTCGTCGTCGACGAGCTGGCAGCCGTTGGCCAGAGCCACGCTCTCGAAACTCTGCGAGGTGAACACGTCGGAGGGGTCGGTGGCGGCCGACATGCCGTCGTGGCCGCCGCCGTCCAGCGCCCGCGCCGCGGTGAGCGCGCGGTCGTAGGTGTCGGGCGCGGCAAGGTGCTTCTGGGCGAAGTCGTCCTTGCGGTACACGAGCAGTTGGAGCCAGGCGTCGGAGGGGACGCCGAGGTGGGTGCGGCCGTCGGAGGTGAGCCCGAGCGCGTTGGCGTTGAACGTGCCGGGCCCGAGTTCCTTGACGATCCGCCCCGGTATCTCCGTGTTGAGCAGGCCGTTTCCGTACATCTGCCAGATCTGGCCCATCGGGGCGGCGCCGATCACGTCGGGCAGGTCGCCGGAGGCGGCCGCCGACATGATCAACTGCGGCAGCTGACCCTCGTCCACCCCGACCAGGTGCACTTTCACGCCCGACTTCCGCTCGAAGCCATCGATGATCTTCCGCGTCGCCCCGACGCGGTCGGGCAGGTTCTCCAGCGACCACACGGTGATCTCGTGGTCGGGTCTGCCGGGGCCGGTGCTACCGGAGCAGCCGGTGACCAGCGCCAGTCCCAGGGCTGAGGTGAGGCCCACCGTGGTCGTCAGCGACCGTCGGCTCTTGGTGCGCATTGCGTCTGTCCTCGTGTCGACTTACGTCTACCGATCACGCATCTCAGCATCACTTTCGCTTGTTGACAAGACATAAGTTGTGGTTATTGTCGACGCAACCCGCAGCCGCAACCTTCCGGAGCCATCCGTGGAACGCGTCGTTCAATTCACCGGTCCGCGTCAGGTGGAGGTGGCCGAGCAGTCTCGCGCCGACCTCCCGCCCGGCCATCTCAGGGTCCGCACCCGCTACTCCGGCATATCCGCCGGCACCGAGCTGACCGCCTACCGGGGCACAAACCCCTACCTCACCCGCACCTGGGACCCCGAAGCCCGCCTCTTCCGCGACGGCGCGGCCGGCATCGAGTACCCGGTGGCCGGCTGGGGCTACTCCGAGGTCGGCGAAGTCATGGAGATAGCGCCCGAGTTGACCGGTACACCGGGCCTGCCGCGCCTCGGCGACACGGTGTGGGGCATCTGGGGACACCGCAGCGAGGGCATCGTCCCCGTGGAGCGCATGATCGGGCACACCCTGCCGGCCGGACTGGACGACCTCTCCGGCGCGTTCGCCCGGGTCGGGGCCATCGCGTACAACGCGGTCCTGGCCGGGGACATCCACCTCGGCGAGGACGTCGCCGTGTTCGGCCAGGGCGTGATCGGCCTGCTCACCACCCGGCTCGCCCAGCTCAACGGCGCCCGCGTCATCGCCGTCGACGCCCTGGACGACCGCCTGGAGGCCGCCAAGCGGTACGGTGCCCGGCACACCCTCAACGCCCGCACCGACGCCGTCGCCGAACGCGTCCGCGAGATCACCGCCGGCCTGGGCGCCGACCTCGCCATCGAGATCAGCGGCGCCCACCCCGCGCTGCAGGAGGCCCTGCGCTCGGTCGCGGTCGGCGGCCGCGTGGTCGCCTCCGGCTTCTACCAGGGCGACGGCATCGGGCTCCGGCTCGGCGACGAGTTCCACCACAACCGGGTCCAGCTCGTCTGCTCCCAGATCGGCGGCGTGCCCCCGGCGCTGTCGCACCGCTGGAGCCAGGAACGCCTCCAGCACGCCTTCCTGAGTCTGGTCGCCGAGGGCCAGGTCGATGTGAACTCCCTGGTCAGCCACGTCATCCCGGCCGCCGACGCCGCCGACGCCTACGTACTGCTCGACCAGCGCCCCGCCGACGCGCTCCAGGTCGTCCTGGAATTCTGAGAGGTCCTCTTCATGCTCACGATCGCCGCCCAGGAGCAACTGCTGCCCGGTGACACCCTCCAGGCCAAGTGGGAGTTCGCGCAGGAGGCCGGATACGGCGCCATCGAACTGCGCGCCAAGGGCGACCTCCACTTCGCCGGCCGCCTGGACGAACTCAGGCAGGCCGCCAAGGACGGGGTGGTCATGCCCACCGTCTGCGTCGACATGCTGCACTTCCTCGGCGCCTTCGACGACGAACTGCGCCGCGACGCCGTCGCCCAGCTGAAGTCCCAGCTCACCGTGATCGCGGAGATCGGGGGCCGCGGCGCCCAGACCCCCGCCTCCTACGGCATGTTCTCCCGCCGCCTGCCGCCCTTCGAACCCCCGCGCAGCGAGGAGGAGGACCGCGAGATCCTCCTCACCGGCCTCACCGAACTGGGCGAACACGCCCGCCGGGAGGGCGTCACCCTCTACCTGGAGCCGCTCAACCGGTACGAGGACCACATGGTCAACCGGCTGGAACAGGCCGCCGACCTCATCCGCGCGACCGCTCTCGACTCCGTCCGGATCGGCATCGACAGCTACCACATGAACATCGAGGAGAGCGACCCGTCGGCCGCGATCCTGGCCCACGCCGAGTACATCGGCCACGCCCAGGTCTCCGACTCCAACCGCCTCCAGCCCGGCGCAGGCCACCTCGACTGGCCTGCCTGGCTCGGCGCCCTGCACACCATCGGCTACGACGGCGTGCTCGCGGCCGAATGCCGGCTCGGCGGTGACCCCGTAGAGGCCGTCCGCTCCGTCCCGGCCTTCCTGCGGAGGTCGGGCGCATGACGGCCGTACTCGAACGCCCCTCCCCCGCCCTCACCTTGAGGCGAGGCGCGGCACGGGTCCTGCTGGACAACTGGACGGGCACCGCCACCGTCCCCTCCCGCACGCTCTACCCCCACCAGTGGAGCTGGGACTCGGCCTTCATCGCCATCGGGCTGCGCCACCTCTCCGCCCGGCGCGCCCAGCGCGAACTGGAGTCCCTGCTCGCGGCGCAGTGGGCCGACGGCCGCATCCCGCACATCGTCTTCAACCCGGCCCAGCCGTACGGCGCGTACTTCCCGAGCCCCGACTTCTGGCAGTCGTCCACCGTCGGCCGGCCCTCCGGCGCCCCGGCCGCAGCCGAGACCTCGGGCATCGTCCAGCCACCCGTCCACGCCCTCGCCGCCTGGCTCGTCCACCAGGCCGACCCGGCCGAGTCCGACCGGCGCGGCTTCCTCGCCCGCGTCCGTCCCCGGCTGGCCGCCTGGCACCACTACCTGCTGACCCGGCGCGACCTCGGGGGCGGCGGCCTGGCCGCGGTGGTCCACCCGTGGGAGCCGGGCATGGACAACAGCCCTTGCTGGGACGGGCCGTTGCGCCGGGTCGGTCCGGCCGGCCCCGACACCTACCGGCGTGCCGACCTCGACCACGGCCAGGCCGCCGACCGCCCTACCGACCTCGACTACGGCCGCTACGTCCGCCTCGCCACCGACTACCGCGCCACCGGCTACGACGACCGCGCGACGGACCACGCCTTCGCCGTCGAGGACCCCTGCTTCAACGCGCTGCTCATCGCCAGCGAACGGGCCCTCGCCGCGATGGCCCGCCACCTGGGCGGGAGCGGCGCCGAGCACGAGGAGCGTGCGCGGTCCCTCACCGAACGACTGGTGGACCGGCTGTGGGACGAGGAGGCCGGGCTGTTCCGGGCCCTCGATCTGGTGGCGGGCGGATTGATCGGCGAACGCGGCGTCACCGGTCTCGTCCCGCTCGTTGTGCCGGGGCTGCCGCCCGAGATCGCCCGCCGTCTCGCCGACACCGTCGCCGGGCCGCATTTCCGGGCCCCCGCCACCGGGCTGGTCCCCAGCTACGACCTCACCGGCCACGCCTTCGACCCGCAGCGGTACTGGCGCGGACCGGCCTGGTTCAACACCGCCTGGCTCGTCCACCAGGGTTTGCGCACCCACGGTCACCGTGAGCGGGCCGATGAGCTGCGCCGGAGCTTCCTGGCCGGGGCGGGGCGGTCGGGCTTCGCGGAGTACGTCGACCCCACCACGGGCGCCGGCCGGGGCGCCCGGAACTTCTCCTGGACCGCCGCCCTCACCCTCGACCTGCTCCACACCGAGGCCGCTCACGAAGAGGAGCCCCTGCCATGACCCCGGCCGAGCCCCACGTCCAACTGGTCCGGGACGCCACCTTCGCCCGCCTCGACACCACCGGTGGAATCACCGGCGTACGCGGCACCGCCCCCGACGGGGTGTTCGCACGCGACGGCCGCCATTTGAGCCGCTGGCAGCTCACGGTCGACGGCAGCCACCCGACCGTCCTCGTGCCCGCCTCGCGCGAGGACGACCACGCGGCGTCATGCGTACTGATCCCGAAAGGCACGCGCGATGCCCCGCCCGCCTACACGGTCTTCCGCCGGCAGAGCGTCGCCGCAGGTGAGTTCACCGAGCATCTGCGCCTGGTCAACAACCGCCCGGACGCCGTGACGGCGCGCCTCGAACTCACCGTGGACTGCGACTTCGCCGACCTGTTCGAGCTGCGGGCCGACGGCCGGGACTACTCGAAGCCGGACGGCGGGCGGGAGGTTCGTACGGCCCCCGAGGGCCTGGTCTACGACTACCGCCGCGCCGACTGGCACGCGCGGACGGTGCTCACCTGTCAGCCCGCACCGGCCGGCATCGCCGCCGCGCCGGACGCCGGGGCCACGGCACGAACCCTCGCCTGGGAGCTGGCCCTGGCCGAGCACGGTGAGGCGGAACTGCACCTGGCAGTCCGCACCGACCCATCCCCGTCTCCTTCCACCCGGGCGGCCCGGCGCACCGCTCCGGAGGCCGCCGACGACCTGGCCCGTGCCTGCGAACGCGGGCTGGCCGACATCGACCTGCTCACCATCGCGGTCGAGGGCGTGGACGGCGAGCAGGTACGCGTCCCGGCCGCCGGCATCCCCTGGTTCCTCACACTCTTCGGCCGCGACTCGCTGCTGACCTCGTACTTCCTGCTGCCCTACCGCCCCGGCACCGCCGCCGCCACTCTCAGCGCCCTCGCGGCGACCCAGGGCGCCCGGTACGACGACTTCAGCGGCGAGCAGCCCGGCCGGATCGTGCACGAGACCCGCCAGGGGGAGCTGGCCCACTTCCGCCAGGTCCCGTACGGCCGTTACTACGGCGCCGTCGACGCCACCCCGCTGTTCCTGGTCCTGCTCCACGCCCACCACGAGACAACCGGCGACCCGGCACTCGCCTCCCGCCTGGAACAGCACGCCCGGCGCGCCGTCGACTGGATGCTGGCCGACGGCGGCCTGGGCGAACACGGCTACCTCGTCTACACCCCCGACCCGAACGGCCTGGTCAACCAGAACTGGAAGGACTCGGCGGGCGCGATCTGCTTCACCGACGGCACCCAGGCGAAGGGCCCGATCGCGGTCTGCGAGGCACAGGGTTACGCGTACGACGCGCTGGTTCGCACGGCGGAACTGTCCGAGGGGGTCTGGGGGGACCCGGAGTACGCGGCTCGACTCCGATCGGCGGCCCGGGAATTGAGGCAACGCTTCGCCGACGACTTCTGGATGCCGGGCCCCGGCTTCCCGGCCCTGGCGCTGGACGGCGACGGCCGCCGGGTCGACGCGCTGGCCTCG
Source organism: Streptomyces sp. SID1328 (assembly GCF_009865595.1). Lineage (NCBI taxonomy): Bacteria > Bacillati > Actinomycetota > Actinomycetes > Kitasatosporales > Streptomycetaceae > Streptomyces > Streptomyces sp. SID1328. Next base: position 19,870 of record NZ_WWKH01000783.1, read on the forward strand.
GACGCCGGACATCTCCTCTGGTCCGGCATCCTGGACGAGGACCGCGCCCGGCGGGTGGGCCGGCGCCTGCTGGAACCCGACTTCTTCTCCGGCTGGGCCATCCGCACCCTGGCCGCGGGCCAGCACCCCTACCACCCCCTCTCCTACCACCGGGGCAGCGCCTGGCCCCACGACAACGCCCTCATAGCCCTCGGCCTCGCCCGCCACGGCCTCCACACGGAACTCCGCACGGTGACAGAGGGTCTGACAGCGGCAGCCGCCCATCACGGCCACCGCCTCCCGGAAGTCCTGGCCGGCTATGCCCGCACGACCACCCCCACCCCGGTCCCGTACCCCCATTCCTGCTCTCCGCAGGCGTGGGCGGCGGCGACTCCGTTGGCCCTGCGCACCGCGCTGCGGGGCGTTGCCTGAGTCCGACACGCGTGATTGGCTCGGCCGATGGAACTTCTGCTGACGTCGGCCGGTCTGCGCAACGAGAGCCTCAAGGATGCCCTGCGGGACATGCTGGGAAAGCCGTTCGGGTCGGCCGGCATCGTGTACGTCCCCACGGCGTCCATGGCCGAGTCCGGCGACCACGGATGGCTCCTCGCCGACATGACCCGCGTGCACGGCCTCGGCTGGCGGGAGTTCGACATCCTGGAACTGAACGGTCTGCCCGGGCGGTTGGTGCTCGACCGGCTGCTGCGCGCCGACGTCATCTACGTCGGCGGCGGCAACCACTACCACCTCGCCCGCAGCATCACCGGCAACGGCCTGGCCGACGGGTTCCTGGAGGCGCTGGCCGAGCGGGTGTACGTGGGGCTGAGCGCGGGCTCGATGATCCTCAGCCGGCATCTCACCGAACACTCCGCCGACGTCATCGGGGACACGGCGGACCTCCGTCTGCTCGGCGCGACCACCGTGACCCCGCCCTTCGGCCTGCTCGACTCGTACCTGAAGCCCCATCTGTACTCGCCGGACTTCCCGGAACGCGACGACGCCTGGGCCGATCGCATCGTCGCGCGGGCGGACTTCCCGATCTACTTCATCGACGACGACACGGCGCTCCGTGTGCGCGACGACAAGGTGGACGTCGTCTCGGAGGGCCGGTGGCGCTTCCACCCGTGACCGGCCCCCGCTCAGCGCGAGGCGCCCAGCAGGCGCAGCAGGCCGTCCGCGCTGTCCGCCGTCCCGCCCCGGCGGAAACCGTCGGCGGTGCGCTCGGCGAGGGTCCGGCCGGAGGTGAGGCACCAGTCCCACCACCAGTCCAGCGTGGGGGTGTCGAGCCGTTCGGCGGGCAGCAGCGCGGGCCAGCCGCAGGCGCGCGCCTGAGCGGTGACCTTGGCCCCGTCCGCCACGGGGTCGACGGCGAGGGCGGGCACCCCGGCGCGCAGTGCGAGCACCAGGCCGTGCAGCCGGTCGGTGACGACGAGGTCGCAGCGCGCCAGCACGCTCTCCAGTTGCCCGGAGGTCGTGCACAGCCGCCAGTCGCACGGGTCCAGCCGGGTCTCCAGTTCGAGACAGGCGCAGTCCCGGCCGTTCAGCCAGCGCGTGACGAACTCGGCCACCCGCTCGTGCTGCCTGCGGAGGCCGTACTCGTACTGGCCGTGCGTGAGGACGACGCCTACGACCGGATGTGCCGGCGGGACGGGCGCGCGGGCGGCCAGGTCGAGGGTGGGGACGGTGTCCGGGGCGTCCCGCCCGAGGACGTGGTGGAAACCGTGTACGGCGGGGTCCTCGGCGTCGAGGACGGAGTTCCCCACGGCGATCCGGACGCAGTCGCGGTACCGCCGGTGCAGGTCCTCGACCTGGGATCCGTGCGCGGGGCCGCAGACGAAGAGCAGGTGCGAGTAGTCCTCCGGGCGGGTGTCGTCCAGGGACGGCCCCTCCGGCCGGAAGGCCGGGCTCCAGGCGACGTCGTGCGGGACGGCGGCGCCCCGCAGCAGCTCTCGCACCCGGTCCAGCGCGAGCAGGTCACCGGCGGTCGCCTCCCCGTGCAGGAAGCTGAACCAGCCGGTGACGAGAACCCGCCGCGGGCCGGTCTCAGCCGTTGTCGAAGACCGCCTTCTGCACGTCGTTGGGGCCGTCGAACCGTTGCGTCCCGGCGTGCTCAAGCTTGTCGACGACCTTGTCGTCGGCGCCGTTGCTCCGGGCCACGGAGACGAGATCGTCACGGCTGGCGGGGTATTCGGCGCCCTTGAGGGCCTTCTGGAGATCGATCGGGCTCATGTCGGCCATGGTGTCCTCCTGTCGGGGCCGGCGCAGTCGTCCTGCGCGTCCTGGCGCCGAGTACCCCCCGAGGACGACGGAGACCCGCCGCGCCCGCAGTTTCCACAAACAGCGGAAGGCCGGTTGCGGATTTCTCCGTAACCGGCCTTCACCTGCGACTTCGTAAAGTCGGGACGACAGGATTTGAACCTGCGACCCCTTGACCCCCAGTCAAGTGCGCTACCAAGCTGCGCCACGTCCCGA
>NZ_WWKH01000784.1:0-18738 GCF_009865595.1 Streptomyces sp. SID1328
CGCGGGAGGCCAGCGGGGGCCGGCTGGCGTACGACGCCGACGGCGCGCTTGCCGCCCGGGGGCGGGTGCACGAGCCGCTGCTGGAGCGGCTGCTGGCCGACCCGTACTACGCGCGCCCCGCGCCGAAGACGACGGGCAAGGAGCTGTTCCACCCCGGCTATCTGCGGGCTCGGGCTGCCGGCTCGCCGGCCGGCGTCTCCACCGAGGACGTCCTCGCCACCCTCACCGAACTGACCGCCCGCACGATCGCGGACGCCGTAGGGTCGGTGTCCGCCACCGAGGTCGTCGCCTCCGGCGGCGGCACCCGGAACCCCACGCTCATGCGGGCCCTCGCCGCCGCACTCCCTGGCATCCCGGTGCGCGTCTCCGACGATCTGGGCCTCCCCTCGGCCGCCAAGGAGGCGTACGCCTTCGCCGTCCTGGGCTTCCTCACCCTGCACGGCCTCGCCGGAACGGACCCCGCCAGCACGGGCGCCCGCCATCCGAGCGTCCTGGGCTCGCTGACCCCCGGCCGCGACGGACTGAGCTTGCCCGCGCGGCCGGAACAGGCGCCCGTACGGCTGGAACTGGAGTGACCCGGGAACCCGGTCAGTACGCCCGGTGGTACGGCTGCGGGACGTACGGCTCGTCACCGAGTTCGCGGGCGGCGTGCAGCGCGAAGCAGGGGTCGCGGAGCAGCTCGCGGCCGAGCATGACGGCGTCGGCCTGCCCGTCGGCGACGATCTTCTCGGCCTGGCGTGCCTCCGTGATGAGCCCCACCGCGGAGACCGGCAGGCCGGTCTCACGGCGCACCCGCTCGGCGAAGGGCACCTGGTAACCGGGGCCGGTCTCGATGCGGGCGCGGGGCGCGATGCCGCCGGAGGACACGTCGATCAGGTCGATACCCCGGTGGCCGAGGTCGGCGGCGAGCCGGACGGTGTCGTCCACGGTCCAGCCCGTACGGTCGTCGCTCTCGTCCTCGGTGAGCCAGTCGGTGGCCGAGACCCGGAAGAACAGGGGGAGTTCGTCCGGCCACACCTCGCGGACCGCCTCCGCCACCCGCAGCGCGAACCGGGCCCGCCCCTCGTAGGAGCCGCCGTAGGCGTCGGTGCGGTGGTTGGCGTACGGGGAGAGGAACTGGTGGACCAGGTAGCCGTGCGCCCCGTGGATCTCGGCGACCTCGAAGCCCGCCGCGAGCGCACGCCGGGCGGTGGCGGCGAACTCCTCGACGATCGCGTCGATCTGGGCGGTGGTCAGCTCGGCCGGGGTGGTGTACCCGTCGTCGAAGGGGAGCGCGCTGGCGGACACGGGCCGCCAGCCGTAGCCGTTACCGGGGGCGATCGGGGCGCCCCGGTCCACCCAGGTCCGCTCGGTGGACGCCTTGCGTCCGGCGTGCGCGATCTGGATGCCGGGGACGGTGCCCTGGGACTTGAGGAAGCGGGTGATACGCGCGAACGCGGCCTGCTGGGTGTCGTTCCACAGCCCCAGGTCGTACGGGCTGATACGGCCCTGTGGGCTGACGGCGGTGGCCTCGGTGAGGATCAGGCCGGTGCCGCCCGCCGCGCGTGCCGCGAGGTGCTGGAAGTGCCAGTCGTTCGGCGCACCGGTCTCCGGGCCCTCGGGGGCGGCCGAGTACTGGCACATCGGCGCCATCCACAGACGGTTCCGCACGGTCAGCGAACGGAGGGACAGCGGTTCGAACAGGACGCTCACGCGGGGCTCCCCTGGGTCGTGGGTCGGCATGGCGGCCCGCCGTGCCGGATGCGGGCCGACTCGGGTAACACCGTGCAGGGGCCACGGATTCCCTGATGCCTCTTCAACTCAGAACGCGTACCGCACCCGCAGCCAGGGCGCGTGCGCCGCGACCAGCTCGGTCACCCGCTGTACGCCCTCGCGTTTGACGTCGTTGCGGTACCGCACGTTCAGCGCCCCGTTCTCCGAGCGCTTGGCCTGCTGGATCTCCGGGCGCCACAGCACGTCCTCGGCGCGCGGGTGCCAGCGCAGGTTCACGTCGTGCAGCTGGCGGTTGTGCGTCAGCATGATGACCTCGGCCGCCGCCTGCGCCTTCACCCGCGCGGGCAGTACGTCGTCGAGGTGGCGCAGCAAATCCGCCCAGTCCTCCTCCCAGCCGGGGCGCAGGACGACGGGGGAGAGGTTGAAGTGCACCTCGTAGCCGGCGTCCAGGAAGTCCCCGGCGGCGGCGATCCGTTCGGCCACCGGGCTGGTCCGCACGTCCAGCAGCCGGGAGTCGCCGGGCGGCATCACCGAGAAGCGGATACGGGTCGAGCCGCGCGGGTCCAGGGCGAGCAGGTCCCGGTTGACGTACTTGGTGGCGAAGGAGGCCATCGCGGTGGGCCACCGCCGGAAGGCCGCGATGAGGTCGGCGGTGTTGTCGCTGATCAGCGCGTCCACCGAGCAGTCGCCGTTCTCCCCGGTGTCGTACACCCAGCGCTCCTCGTCGCACTGCGTGGGCTCCTGCTTCGGGCCGAGCGAGGTGATGTGCCGGTCCAGGGCGTCGACGACCTCCCCGATGTTGGTGAAGACGGTGATCGGGTTGGCGTACCCCTTGCGGCGCGGGACGTAGCAGTACGCGCAGGACATGGCGCAGCCGTTGGAGGCGCCGGGGGCGATCCAGTCCGCCGAGCGTCCGTTGGGCCGTACCGTCAGTGACTTGCGCACGCCGAGGACCAGCGTCTGCCGCTTGACCCGCACCCAGCGGTCCGCGTTGCCCTCGTTGCCGTGCAGGTGGGGGATGTTCCAGTGCGAACCGACCTCCAGCACGCGCGCCCCGGGGAAGCGGGCGATGACCTGCCGGCCGCGTGCGGACAGGGCGGCGGCGGGCTCGGCGTAGATCTCCCGCACGTCGAACAGCCGGGACACGTGCTCGGGGGTCTCGTCCGGCGCCGGGTCCTCGCCGTGGTCCTCTGCGCCCAGCAGCTCGGTCAGTCCGAAGAGGGCGTCCGGGTCGCCGGGGGCGGGGGAGGAGGAGGGGGACACGGCGGCTCCAGCGGTACGGGGTGTGCGGGGGCGAGGAGTGACGGCTCGGTCCCCTCCCAGCATCTCACTCCGGTGGCGCTGTCCCCTCTGCCCGCGCGGGCGTGCGTCAGCGGTCGGTGGTGGCGCCGAGGGAGCCGTCGCGCCGGGTGGTCGAGAGGAGCGCGGCGATGATGCCGTCTCTGGTCCTCGGGGCAAGGCGGTTGCTGGTGACCAGTGTCAGGGGGATGGAGGGGAGCGGGGGAAGGGAGTTGATCGTCAGCAGACCCGGCTCGCTCGGCCGGGCCTGCGGGAGAGCCGTTATGCCCCCGGTGGCTTTGACGGCGGAAAGGAGACCGACCAGGTCGGCGCATTCCCGGACCAGCGATCCGCCCGCCGCCGCTTCGGACGCCAGGATGTGGTCCCGGACGGTGCAGGGCGCGGTGAAGGTGACCAGCGCGCCCGTGTCCGGAGCGCGGTCCCCCGGGCCGACCCAGGTGAGGGGAAGATCGGTGATGTGCCGGGTGCCATGGCCGAGGTCCCCGATGCCCAGTGCCACGTCCGCCGAGTGGTCGTGCACGAACTCGCGCACGCGGGCGCTGCGGTGGAAGCGGAAACGGACGGGCCGGTCCGGGTGGTCGCGGGAGAGGACGCGCGCGACCGCGCGCAGCAGCGCCTCGGTGGCGTGCTCGGTGGAGACGACCAGCAGCTCCCCGCTCGAGGGGCCCAGCAGCCGGTGCAGCGCGTCGTCGTGCTCACCGAGCAGCCGGTACGCCTCCCGCAGTACGTCCTCGCCCCGCGAGGTGAAGGCGATGTTCCGGCCCTGCCGAGTCACGACGGGAAAACCCAGCTCCGCCTCCAGGCGGCGCAGATGACCGCTCACTCCCGCCTGGGACAGGTGCAGGGCCTCGGCGGCCCGGCGGACCCCGCCGAAGGAAGCCACACTGACCAGGCTGCGCAGGCAGGTGATGTCGAGGGTCGCCATGCCTCATTGTCACCGGTGGACGACGTACGGCAGGAGGATCGTTCACGAATCACGATCGGTCACGCACATCGGCCGGTGCCGGTGCTGAGGTCGGAGCATGTTCCAGCGACTCCTCCCGGCCCTGACCGTCCTGCTCTACGCCCTCGGCTATCCCCTCGGCGCCCTCACCCTCGGCCATGTCACACCGTTCCTCCTGATCCTGCTGCGCTTTGTGATCAGTGCCGTGCTGATGTGGACCGTCGTGGCCGTCCGGCGGACGCCGCTGCCGCGCGGACGGGTGCTCGCCCGAACGGTCGCCGGCGGGCTGCTGGTGCAGGGGGTGCAGTTCCTCGGTCTCTACTGGGGCATGGCTCATGGGGTGGGGCCGGGCGTCGCGGCCCTGGTGATCGCGATGAACCCCGTCGCCACCGCCGTCCTCGCCCGGCTGCTGCTGGGACGGCGCGAGAACTCCCGGGGACTCGTCGCGCTCGCCCTCGGCACGGTGGGGGTGGTCGCGGCCTGCCTGCCGCGGCTGCTGGCCGACCCGTCCGTCGGGCCGGGGCTGATCACCGTCCTGATCGCGCTCGGCGGTCTGTCCGGTGGCTCGCTCCTCCAGGAGCGGAGGCTGCAGGCGGTCGACCCCTTCGTGTTCACCGCGATCGGTGTCACGGTTTCCGTGCTTCCGGCCGCCGCGCTGGCCCTCGGTACCCCGCAGCACATCACCGACCCCCTGCCCGCCACCGCCCTGCTCCTGCTGCTCGTGCTCGCCAGCGCGGTGGGCATGGTCTGCTACGCGGCCTGCGTGCGGAGCAGGGGAGCGCGGGGGGCGTCGATCCTGTTCGCCCTCATCCCGGCGGTCTCCGTGCTCGCGACCCGGGGCCTGCAGGGCACGCCCCTCGACGTGACCACGGCCGTCGCCCTCGCCTGTGGCGCACTGGCCTGTGTCGCCCAGGGCCGGTCGGCGCGGCCCACGTCCGGCACGCCGGGCCGGAGCGGGCGGGGCACCGGCCGAGCGGCCACCGTGCCGGAACGAGTGCGCTGAAAAGCGAGGCCGCTCACCGCGCCCCGGCTCCGTCCGCTTCCGGTCGAGTTGCTGGGGCCCGCCGATGCGAGAAGGTGAGGAGGTACGTCCGGGAAGGGAGCCTGCGGTGGCGAGCGATCCCATAGATGATGCCGCGGTGCTGAACGCGCTCTTCGGCAACTCTCCCCAAGGGCTGTTCGTCTTCGACACCGAGCGGAAGGTCATGCGCTACAACCCGTCCGGACGAGGGGTGCGGAAGCTGGCCCCCGAGGACGTGGTCGGACACGACATCGAGGACTTCGCGCCCGGTGTGATGTCGGCCGAGCTGAGGTCCCTGATGGACGAGGTGCTGGCCAGTGGCGTGCCGCTGCGGCGCATGCTGATCCGGGGGAAGTCGCCGTCCGACCCGGACCGGACGCTGACGGTGGAGGTGTCCCTCTTCCCGTTGCCCGACTCGGGCAGCGGGTCTCCCGGCCTGGTGGCCGTGGTCGAGGACGTGACCGAGAGGCAGGCCGCGGCGGACCGGCTCGCCGTCCTGAGCAAGGTGCACTCGACCGTGGGTTCCACGCTGGACGCGCGGACCACGGCCGACGAGCTGGTGCGGGGCCTGGTCCCGGCGTTCGCCGACGGGGCGAGCGTCGACCTGCTGGACGAAGGCCTCGCGTCCGGCCCCCTGTCGTCCGGGGTGCCGCTGCGCCGGATCTCCTTCGCCCCGGCGGACGCCGTCACCGCCCGGAAGGAGGGAGACAGCCGTCCCTTCCCCTACCCCACGCCGTACACGCAGGCCCTCAACGACACCGAGGCCCGGATCGTCACGGTGACGCCGGACGCGCCGTGGCTGGCAGCCGACCCGGACATGTTCGAGCCGCTGCTCAAGGCGAACGTGCGCTCCATGATCGTCGTACCGCTCAGGGTGCGGGACACCGTGCTCGGGCTGCTCACCCTGTACCGGCACCGGACCGAACCCTTCGAGGAGGCCGACCTCGACGTGGCCCGGCAGGTGGCCACCACCACCGCCGCCCACCTGGACAACGCGCGCAGCTACCGCCGCGAGCACATGGTGGCCTCCACCTTGCAGCGCAAGCTCCAGCCCAGCACCACTCCGCGCCTGTCGGCGGTGGAGACCGCGCACATGTATCTGCCCGAGAGCGCGGGCGGCGACTGGTACGACGTCATCCCCCTCTCCGGAGCGCGCGTCGCCCTCGTCGTCGGCGATGTCGCCGGGCACGGCATCGAGGCGGCGGCCACGATGGGCCAGCTCCGTATCGCCCTGCGCACCCTCGCGCTCAAAGACCTGGAGACCGACGAGCTGCTGACCCACCTGGACGAGGTCGCCTCACAGCTCGCCGAACCCTCGCACGCCTATGTGGCGACCTGCGCGGTCACCGTCTACAACCCCGTCTCCCGCCGCTGCGCCATGGTGCGGGCGGGACACCCGGCCCCGGTGATCGTCGACCCCGCCGGCTCGCCCGTCCACGTGGACGTACCGCTCGGGCCACCGCTGGGCGCGGGCGGCGGACGGGTCTTCACCCCGGCCCTGATCGACCTGCCCGCCGGGACCCTGATCGCCCACTACACCAACGGTCTCCTCGGCGCCCACGCCCACGACCCGGCCGCCGCCCGGCGCCGGCTCGCCCAGACCCTCGCCTCGCCGGCCCGGCCCCTGCGGGAACTGAGCGACGACGCCGTGTACCGCATGGCGCCCTCCCGCGACGACGACGCCGTCCTCCTGCTCGCCCGCACCCACACCCTGGCCAAGGAGAACGTCGCGGACTGGACGCTGCCCGCCGAGCCGTCCGTGGTGAGCACGGCACGGCGGCTCGTCGGCCAGCAGCTCGCCGTCTGGCACCTGGAGGGGGCGGCCTACACCACCGGGCTGATCGTCAGCGAACTCGTCACCAACGCCATCCGCTACGGCGCCGGGCCCATCCAGCTGCGCCTCATCCACGACAGCGGCCGGCTGCTGGCCGAGGTCACCGACGCCAACAGCACCAGCCCCCACCTGCGCCACGCCCGCGAGAGCGACGAGGGCGGACGTGGCCTGTACATCGTCATGCGCCTCAGCACCCATTGGGGCGTCCGGCACAGCCAGCAGGACAAGACGATCTGGTCCGAGCAGCGGCTCGGCGGGGAACCGGACGCGGCCGGGTTCGAGGCGTTCGACGTGGCCGAGGTGGAGGAACTCTCCTGAGCGCCCCTGTCAGGCCGACCGGCGCACGTACGCCGTCCAGGTCACGCCCGCGCACACCACGTACGCGGCGACGAACGCGACGTACGCCCCGTCGCCGTTCCCGACCGCGAGGAACGACTCGCGGAAGGCGATGTTGACCAGCACCCCGCCGAAGGCGCCGACCGCGCCCGCGAAGCCGATCAACGCCGAGGCGCGGGCCTCGCCCTCGGGGACGGTGCGGCACAGGGTCGGGATCATCTTGTACGTCGAGCCGTTGCCCAGGCCGCTGAGGACGAACAGCACGGTGAACGCGGTCACGAACAGGGGGAGGGAGTGGGCGCGGGAGGCGGCCAGCGCCAGCAGTGCGCCGCCCGCCATCGCGGCGAAGACCGCCAGGCTCACCCGTGCCCCGCCGAACCGGTCGGCGAGCCGGCCGCCCACCGGGCGTACGAGCGAGCCGAGCAGCGGGCCGAGGAAGGTCAGGTACGCGGCGCTGACCGGAGTGGCGAACTCGTCCGCGAACTGCACCTGGAGCACCTGCCCGAAGGCGAACGAGAAGCCGATGAACGAGCCGAACGTGCCCACGTACAACAGCGAGATCAGCCAGGTGTGCCGCCACCTGAGCAGCACCCCCCACCGGCCGGGCGGCCGGGGCACGCGCAGGTCGTCCATCCGCAGGTAGGCGCACACGGCGGCGGTGACGACCAGCGGTACGTACAGCAGCACCAGGAGCCGGGGATGCCCGGCGCCGACCGTGGCGAGGACCGCGAGGCCCGCCAACTGCACCGCCGGGACGCCGAGGTTGCCCCCGCCCGCGTTGACGCCGAGGGCCCAGCCCTTGAGGGCCTGCGGGTAGTACGCGTTGATGTTCGCCATTGAGGAGGCGAAGTTGCCGCCGCCGACCCCGGCCAGGCAGGCGGTGAGCAGCAGGGTGCCGTACGAGGTGCCGGGCTCCAGGACCACGGCGGTCGCCACGGTGGGGACGAGCAGGAACAGCGCGCTGACCACCGTCCAGGTACGGCCGCCGAAGACGGCGACTGCGCGGGCGTACGGCACCCGCAGCAGCGCGCCGAGCGCGGTGGGCAGGGCGGTCAGCAGGAACTTGCCGGCCGGGTCGACGCCGTACTCCGGGCCGAGGAACAGCACGAGGACCGACCAGAGGCTCCAGACAGAGAAGCCGACGTGTTCGGCGGCGACGGACCACAGCAGGTTGCGGCGGGCGATCCCGGCGCCGCCCGCCTGCCAGAAGGCGGGGTCCTCGGGGTGCCAGTCGGTGAGTTCGCGGCGGCGGCCGGGGAGCAGCCGGCGCAGGGCCGGGGCCGCTTCCTGGACGCCGGGGGAACCGGTGGGGTGGGTCACGGGCATGCGGGGCCGCCTTCCGGGGGAGTGGTGCGCACCGGCCACACGGGCAGCCGGGCGGGCGTGCCGTCGGGAGCGGTGGGCTCGTCGAGACAGGTGCCGGTGCGCAGGTCGAAGACCTGCTTGTACATGGGCGAGGCGACGACGCGTGTGGTGCCCCGGCTGCCGAGCAGGCCGCGGGAGATGACCTGGGCGCCGCTGAACGGATCACGGTTGCCCACGGCGTGCAGAGCGCCCTCCCGGTCGCGGAAGAGGGCGACCTGCTCCTCGCCCAGCAGTACGGCCACGCCCCGGCCGGGGACGAGGTCGGCGTACCTCAGGACGGGCACCCAGCGGGCGCCGTGCCGGACCTCGACGAGGATGTCCGTCATCGGCCGGCCTCCTGGGCCGTGACGAGGACCAGCTCCCGCAGCGGACGCCCGTTCTCGCCGGGCCGGGCGGGGCGAATCTGGTCGCGCTCGGGCACGAAGGTGACCGTCGGGTCGGGTACGTCCGGGGCGTTGGCGAAGGAGGTGAAGCGGCGCAGCCGGTCGGGGTCGTCCAGGACGGCGGCCCACTCGTCCGCGTAGCCGGAGACATGGCGGGCCATCTGGGCGTCGAGCTCGGCGGCGATGCCCAGCGCGTCGTCCAGGACGACGGCCCGCAGATGGTCCAGGCCGCCTTCGAGGCGCTCCAGCCAGGGTGCGGTGCGTTCCAGCCGGTCGGCGGTGCGGATGTAGAACATCAGGAACCGGTCGACGGTGCGGATCAGGGTCGCCTTGTCCAGGTCGGTGGCGAGCAGGTCGGCGTGGCGGGGGGTGGTGCCGCCGTTGCCGCCCACGTAGAGGTTCCAGCCGGTAGCGGTGGCGATGATCCCGAAGTCCTTGGACTGGGCCTCCGCGCACTCGCGGGCGCACCCGGAGACGGCGGACTTCAGCTTGTGCGGGGCGCGCAATCCCCGGTAGCGCAACTCCAGTTCGATGGCGAGCGAGGTGGAGTCCTGCACGCCGTAGCGGCACCAGGTCTGCCCGACGCAGGACTTCACGGTGCGCAGCGACTTGCCGTAGGCGTGCCCGGACTCGAAGCCGGCGTCGACCAGGCGGCGCCATACGGCGGGGAGCTGGTCGACCCGGGCACCGAAGAGATCGATGCGCTGACCTCCGGTGATCTTGGTGTAGAGGCCGAAGTCGCGGGCCACCTCACCGATGACGATGAGCTTCTCCGGGGTGATCTCACCGCCGGGGACGCGTGGAACGACCGAATAGGAGCCGTTGCGCTGGAGGTTGGCGAGGTGGTGGTCGTTGGTGTCCTGGAGGGCCGCCTGTTCGCCGTCCAGGACATGGCCGTTGCCGAGGCTGGCCAGGATGGAGGCGACCACGGGCTTGCAGACGTCACAGCCGTCGCCGGTGCCGTGGCTGTCGAGGAGAGTGGTGAAGTCGGTGATGCCCCGGACGCGGACGATCTCGTAGAGCTCGGCGCGGGTGTGGGCGAAGTGCTCGCACAGGTCGCGGGAGACCTCGGTGCCGGAGGCGGCGAGTTCGTCCCGGACCACCGTGGCGAGGGTCTTCAGACAACTGCCGCAGCCCGTACCGGCCTTGGTGCACTTCTTGACCTCGGCGACGTCGGTGAGCCCCTGTTCCCGTACGGCGGCGCGGATGGCACCCCCGGTGACGTGGTGACAGGAGCAGAGCACCGCCTCGTCTGGCAGCTGTGGTGTGACGGCGCCACCTCGGGCGGCGGGCAGTACCAATTGCTCCGGCGGCACGGTCAGCGGCTTTCCGGCGAGTGCGAGGGGGCGGAGTACGCCGTACGCCTCGGTGTCGCCCACCAGGACACCGCCGAGGAGAGAGCCGTCGGTGCCGATGACGAGCTTCTTGTAGACGCCGGAGCGGCTGTCGGTGAAGGTGACGTCGAGCGCGCCCTCCGCGGTGCCGTGCGGGTCGCCGAAGCTGGCCACGTCGACGCCGAGCAGCTTGAGCTTGGTGGAGAGGTCGGCGCCTCGGAACACGGCCTTCACCCGGCACAGTTGGCGGGCCGCTGTCTCGGCCATCGCGTAGCCGGGAGCGACCAGGCCGTACACCCGGCCGTCCACCGCCCGGGCGCATTCCCCGATGGCCCACACCTGCGGGTCGGCGGTACGGCAGGCGGTGTCGACGATGATGCCGCCGCGCTCGCCCACGGGCAGGCCGCAGTCGCGCGCCAGTTGATCACGGGCGCGTACCCCGGCCGAGAACACCACGAGATCCGCGGGGAGTTCGGTGCCGTCCGACAGCCGCACCGCGCGAACACGTCCGTGGGGGCCCGCCTCCACTGCGGAGGTGCCCGCGCCGGTGTGCACGCGTACGCCCAACTCCTCGATCTTGCGGCGCAGTACCGCTCCACCGCCCTCGTCCACCTGGAGGGCCATCAGCCGGGGGGCGAACTCCACCACGTGCGTGTCCAGTCCGAGGGCGCGCAGGGCACCCGCCGCCTCCAGGCCGAGCAGCCCGCCGCCGACGACGATCCCGGTACGGGCCCGGGCCGCGTCCGCGCGGATGGCGCGGACGTCCTCGAGCGTGCGGTACACATGGCAGCCGGGGGTGTCGTGACCGGGCACGGGCGGCACGAAGGGGTACGAGCCGGTGGCCAGGACAAGCGCGTCGTAGCGCAGGACGCGCCCGGAGGCGCTGGTGACGGTGTGGGCGGCGCGATCGACGGCGGTCGCGGGGTCACCGAGGTGGAGGGTGATGCCGTGCCGTTCCGTGAATCCGGCGGGCACCAGGCTGAGTTCCTCGGCGGTCGTGCCGGAGAACCAGCTCGTCAGGTGGACGCGGTCGTAGGCCGGCCGGGGCTCCTCCGCGAGGACGGTGACATGCCAGGCGTCGGCGCCGGGCTGCTCGCACAGCGCCTCCAGGAAGCGCTGGCCGACCATGCCGTGGCCGACGAGCACCAGCTCCTTCGGGGGCCGGGTGGTGGGGGCGGTCATGGGCGGGACTCCTCAGTGGCTCGGACGGACAGCGGGGCGGTGAGCAGGGACAACGGGTCGGGTCCGACGGGCCGGCCGGTGAGATGGGCACGGGTGAGCGTGCCCGCGGTGGCGAGATCGCCGACGAGGACCGCGCCGACGATCCGGTCCCCGCGCAGCACGAGCTTCTTGTAGGCCCCTCGGGTGGCGTCCCCGATGCGCAGCACGTCGGCGCCCTCCTCGGCCGCGTCATCGCACGCCCCGAACGCGGCGTACTCCACGGGGCCCGCGGTGAGCCGGGTCATGGGCGGGGAGCCGGTGTAGCGCGCCTCGGGGTCGGCCCCCGAGAGGCGGGCGGCGAGCACGTCGGCCTGTTCCCAGGCGGTCGTGGCCAGGGCGTACGGCGCGGCCCGGTGCTCGGCGCAGTCCCCGATGGCGTAGGTGTGCGGAGCGCAGGCGAGGGTGTCGTCGACGAGGATGCCGTGCCGTACGGGCAGTCCGGCAGCGCGGGCGAGGTCGGTGCGGGGGCGGACTCCGCAGGTGGCGACGACGAGGTCGGCGCTCGTCGGGGTGACGCCGCCGCCCGGCGTGGAGGCCAGGTGGACGGTGACGCCGAGGCGGCCCAGTGTGGTGTGCAGGGCGTTGCCGGCCTGGCTGTCGAGGTGGCGGTCGATCAGGTGGGGGCCCTTGTGGACGAGGTGCACAGGCAGACCCCGGGCGGCGAGGGCGCGGGCTGTGCCGACGCCCAGTACGCCGCCGCCGATCACCACGGCGCGGGTGGCGGTGTCGGCCTGCCGGGAGATTCGGGTGACATCGGCGAGGGAGCGCAGCGTGTGTGCACCTTCGGTACCTGCCCGTACGGGCTCGGCACCCGTGGCCAGGACCAGTTCGTCGTACGTCTCGCGGCTCCCGTCGGCGAGCGTGAGCATCCGGCCCCGGACGTCGACGGCCACCACCTCGGTCCCGGTGCGCACGCGCGCGACCCCGGTCGGCAGAGCCGGCGCGCCGGCCCGGTACCGCCCGGCGAGGACATCGGCCAAGAGCGCCCTGTTGTAGGGCGGTTCGGGCTCGGCCCCGTACAGGACCGTCTCCGTACGCCCGGCATGCGCCTGAAGCTGCTGGGCCAGGCGTGCGGCGGCCATTCCGGCGCCGACCACGGCGACGCGGCGGGACCTCACGCGCCGGCCGCCACCGGCTCGGCGGGTGCGCAGACCCGGGGGAGTACCGCCTTCTCCACCCGCACCGCGCACACCTTGAACTCCGGCATCCGGGAGACCGGGTCGAGCGCCGGGTTGGTGAGCAGGTTCGCGCGTCCCCCGCCGGGCCAGTGGAACGGCATGAACACCGTGTCCGGCCGGATGGCCGCGGTGAGGCGGGCCGGGGCGGTGACGGTGCCCCGGCGGCTGGTGACCGTGATCAACTCGTCCTCCTGAATGTCGAGTTGAGCGGCGAGACCGGGATGCAGCTCCACGTACGGACCGGGTGCGGCGGCGGTCAGCTCCGGCACCCGGCGGGTCTGCGCGCCGCTCTGGTAGTGGGTGACGGTCCGTCCCGTGGTCAGGTACAGCGGATACGTGTCGTCGGGCTCCTCGGCGGCGGGCCGGTGGGAAGGCGCGGTGAAGCGGGCGCGGCCGTCGGGGTGGGCGAAACGGTCCAGGAAGAGGCGCGAGGTACCGGGGTGCTCGGGCGAGGGGCAGGGCCAGAAGACGCCGTCCTCGGCCGCGATCCGGTCGTAGGAGATGCCGGAGTAGTCCGCGGGCGCCCCGGCGGTGGCCCGGCGCAGCTCGGCGAAGACCTCCTCGGGGGCGTCGGGGAACCCTGTCGCGTGGCCCAGACGCCGGGCCAGCTCGTGCAGTACGGCCAGGTCGCTGCGGACCCCGGCCGGCGGGGTGACGGCGGCGCGGCGGAGCAGCACGCGGCCCTCCAGGCTGGTGAGGGTGCCGGTCTCCTCGGCCCACTGGGTCACCGGCAGGACGACGTCGGCCAGCAGAGCCGTCTCGGACAGCACCACGTCGCACACCGCGAGGTGGTCCAGCGCGGTCAGCCGCCGGGTGATGCGGGCGGCGTCCGGCGCGGAGACGACCGGGTTGGACCCCATGACCAGCAGCGTGCGCACCCCGCCGGGCCGGCCGAGGGAGTCCAGCAGCTCGTACGCCGACGGCCCGGAGTGCGGCAGGGCGCCGGGGTCCACGCCCCAGAGGGCGGCGATGTGCGCCCGCGCCTCCGGGTCCTCCAGCGAGCGGTAGCCGGGGAGCTGGTCCGCCTTCTGCCCGTGCTCGCGGCCGCCCTGGCCGTTGCCCTGCCCGGTGAGGCACCCGTAGCCGCTCAGCGGGCGTCCGGCCCGGCCGGTGGCCAGGCACAGGTCGATCCAGGCGCCGACGGTCGCGGTGCCCTTGCTCTGCTGCTCGGGCCCGCGCGCGGTGAGCACCATGGCGTGCGGGGTGCGGGTGAACAGGGTCATCGCTTGCCGGAGCCGGGGTACGGGCACACCGGTCAGCGCCTCCACCCGCTCGGGCCAGTGGGCCATGGCGGCGGCGCGGGCGTCGGCCCAGCCGGTCGTGCGGTTCGCGATGAACTCCTCGTCCAAGTGACCGTCGGCGATGGCGAGATGGAGCAGCCCGAGGGCCAGGGCCAGGTCGGTGCCGGGGAGGGGCTGGAGATGGAGGTCGGCCAGCTCGGCGGTACGGGTCCGGCGCGGGTCGACGACGACCAAGGTGCCGCCGTTCTCCCGTAGTTCGCGCAGGTAGCGCACGGCGGGCGGCATCGTCTCGGCGGGGTTGGCGCCGACCAGGACCACGCAGCCGGTTCGGGCCACGTCCGCGAGCGGGAAGGGCAGACCCCGGTCCAGGCCGAAGGCGGCACGGGAGGCGGCGGCAGCCGAAGACATGCAGAAGCGGCCGTTGTAGTCGATCGAGCGGGTGCGCAGCGCGACACGGGCGAACTTGCCGAGCAGGTAGACCTTTTCGTTGGTCAGGCCGCCACCGCCGAACACCCCCACCGCGTCCGGCCCTTGAGCCGCCGCAGTGGCCTTCATCGCCCCGGCGACCCGGTCCAGCGCCTCCTCCCACGACGCTGCACGCAGCCCGTCCGCGTCCCGCACCAGGGGCGCGGTCAGTCGTACGCCGGGTGCCAGCAGCGCGGCCGAGGTCTGCCCCTTCCCGCACAACGCGCCCCGGTTCACCGGGAACTCGTCGCGTCCGGTGACCTCGGGCAGCCCTCCGGCGGGACTCGGGCTCAGGCGCATGCCGCACTGGAGGGAGCAGTAGGGGCAGTGGGTGTCGGTCATGGCAACGAGGCTGGCCCGCCGCCGTTTCCGCCGAAGCTCAGCCGCGTTGCCCGTGCGGTACGGGACGCGCACAGGCCCGGCGGAGCGGTGTGCGGGAGAGGACATCTTCCGTAACACGGACGCCCGGTGCGGTAACCGGGACGTGACCGGTGGGCAACGGCCGCGACATCGCGCCCCCGCAGCCTCGGGGCATGAAGGCCGGTACCAGGGAGACGGCCGCCGAACTCACCGGATTCACGGTCGGTGTCACGGCGGCACGCAGGCGTGAGGAGCTGACGGCGCTGCTGCGCCGGCGCGGGGCGCGGGTGATGGAGGCGCCCGCGCTGCGCATCGTGCCGCTGGAGGACGACGCGGCACTGCGGGCGGCCACCGAGCGGTGCCTCGCGGCCCCGCTGGACTACGTGGTCGCGACCACCGGCGTCGGCTGGCGCGGCTGGATGAGCGCCGCCGAGGGCTGGGGGTACGGCGCCGCCCTCACCGCCGCCTGCCGCGAGGCGGAGGTGCTCTCACGCGGCCCGAAGGCGACGGGCGCGGTTCGGGCCTGCGGCACGACCGAGACGTACTCGCCCGCCTCTGAGGCGGTCGACGAACTGCGCACCTGGCTGCTCGCACGGGATCTGCGGGGGCGGCGGGTCGCGGTGCAGGAGCACGGGGCGCCACTGCCGGGGCTGGCCTCGGCGCTGCGGGAACGGGGCGCGGAGGTGGTGGAGGTCCCGGTGTACCGCTGGGCGCCGCCCCAGGACCCCGAGCCGGTGCGCCGGCTGGCCGAGGCCACGGCGCGCGGCGAGGTGCACGCGCTGCTGTTCACCTCCGCGCCGGCCATCACCTCCTTCCTGGAGCACGCGGAGGCGGCGGGCAAGTACGAGACCGTCCTCGAACGGCTGCGTACGGACGTGCTCCCCCTGTGCGTCGGCGCGGTGTGCGCCCGCCCGTTGCTGGAGGTGGACGCCGGGCCGGTGTGGCCCGAGCGAGGCAGACTGGGAGCGATGGTCCACCTCCTCACCGCCACGCTCCCCTCCCGCGACCGCCACCTCGTCCCGGCCGGTGACCGGACCCTGGTCCTCCAGGGCAACGCGCTGCTCCTCGGCGACGACGCCCCGGCGGAAGCGGTGTGGCTGACACCGGGCTCGGCACGCGTGCTCCGGGCCCTCGCCGAACGCCCCGGCTGGGTGGTCGGCCGCCCCGAACTGCTGCGCCGGGTATGGCCGGGCCGCGGTGCGGACGAGCACGCGGTCGAGGCGGCGGTGACGCGTCTGCGCGCGGCCCTCGGCCCCTACGCGAGCCTGATCCGCACGGTCCCCAAGCGCGGCTACCGCCTGGCGACCGAGCCCGTCGGAGACACCCGGTGAACGCCATCCTGCTGGCCGTCGCCCACGGCACCCGCGACCCGGAGGGCGTCCGCACGGTACTCGCCCTGCTGGACGAGGTCCGCCGCCTGCGCCCCGGCCTACGGGTCGAGCCGGCCTGGCTGGGCCTGGTGGAACCCTCGGTGCCCGAGGCGCTGTCCACGCTCCCCGGCCCGGTGATCGCCGTCCCCCTCCTCCTGGCCAGCGGCTACCACGTACGCGCCGACATCCCGGCCCTCCTCGCTGACGCGGACCCCGGAACGGTCCGGGTCACCCCGGCCCTGGGCCCGTCCCCCCTGCTGGCCCACGCCCTCGCGTCCCGCCTGACCGAAGCGGGCCGCCCACCGGACGCGTCCCCCGTGGTCCTCGCCGCCACGGGCTCCTCCGATCTCCGCGCCAGAGCGGACACGACGGAGTCGGCCCGCCTCCTGGCCCTCCACCTGAACGCCCCGGTATCGGTCGCCTACGCCTCCGGCGAGGGCCCGACCCCCGCCGAAGCGATCTCCGCCTGGCACGCAACCGGCCACCCCGACGTCTCCCTCGCCACCCACCTCCTGGCCCCGGGCCACTTCGCCCACACCCTGACCCGAACCCCCGCCCGCTGGACCTCGTCCCCTCTCGGCACGCATCCGTCGGTGGCCGAACTGGTGCTGCGGCGGTACGACGAGGCAGCGGTCCTGCGTACAGGGGCGAACGGTCCGGCCCGGGTTTACTAAGAGCCCCGACACGTCGCCGAAGGCGAGGGGGCTCCGGACGGGCGGGGTGCGCCGCTGTCGCCGCGCGCCCCGGCGGTGGC
Organism: Streptomyces sp. SID1328; assembly: GCF_009865595.1. Lineage (NCBI taxonomy): Bacteria > Bacillati > Actinomycetota > Actinomycetes > Kitasatosporales > Streptomycetaceae > Streptomyces > Streptomyces sp. SID1328. Next base: position 16,818 of record NZ_WWKH01000784.1, read on the forward strand.
CCTGTCTGCCGCTCCGGCCGCGTCTACGCGGCGGGGGTGAGTTCGGCGTGGCCGAACAGCAGTGCGTAGCCGGGCGAAAGCTGGTGAAGGATGCGGGTCAGCAGGTCGGGGCCGGCGTAGGCCGCGACGGCGCAGAAGACGGAGCCGGTGTCCCAGCGGGTGGTGGCCAAGGAGGCGCCGGTGCGGGCGGCGAGGTCTTTGACGAAGGCCCAGCCGGTCAGCGGCTGGGTGTCGGGGATCTGGGCGGTGAGGATGCGGGCGGCTTCGAGGGGGAGCCGGGCGGCCAGTTCGACGCGTTCGTCGCCGGTCAGCTGACGTCCCAGTCCCGCGAGGACGAGGCGGACGGCTTCCTCGGCCCTCTCACGGGTGGGGTAGGCGCCGTCGTAGCGGACCTTTTCCAGCAAGTGCTCGTACGCCCCGCCGTAGGGCTGCTGAAGCGGCACGCTCTGGTCGGACATCACTGCGGTGGGTTGCCTTTCTGTCACCAGGGTCGTGGTGGCCGGTGCGCGGTCACCAGGGGTGGACGGTCAGGTGGGCTGGGGGCGGCCGAAGAGCAGGTCGTAGCCCGCGGGGAGCTGGAGCAGGATCTGTCCGAGGAGGTCGTCGTCGGCGGCGTCGGCGACCGTCGACAGGACGGCGCTGACGTCCCAGGCGGCGGTGTGTTCGGTGGCTCCTTCGATCCAGGCCGCGGTCGCGCGCACGAACCGCTCCGGTGACAGCGGCTCGGCGCTCTGCAGCGGGTTGAGCAGGATCAGGGCGAAGCCCTCCGGCAGACGCGCCGCCAGCTGCGCGCGTATCTCGCCGACCAGGTGTGCGCCCAGCAGGGCGAGCACCACGCGGGCCGCGCGTTCGGCTTCCTGCAGCGTGCCGTACTCGCCGCGTTCTTTCACCTGGTCGAGGAACGCTTCGCGCCGCACAGTCATGCCGGCCGCCGCCCTTCTTCGGTTCGCTGGGGGAGGCGGAGGACGGGCGAGGGGGAGATCGGATGGATGCCCGTCCGCCGCCGCTGTTCAGCCCTCATCGGGTCCGGCTCAGCCGGAGATCTCCTTGCGGCCGCTTCCGACGCCGATCGCGATCTTGCGGGGCTTGGCGCGCTCGGTGATCGGGATGCGCAGGGTGAGCACGCCCGCGTCGTAGTCGGCCTGGATGTGCTCGGTGTCCAGTGTGTCGGCGAGCACGATCTGGCGGGAGAAGACGCCCAGGGGCCGTTCCGACAGCTCCATCTGCACGTCGTCGGCCTTCGCCACGGGCCGGCGCTCGGCCTTGACGGTCAGCATGTTGCGTTCGACGTCGATGTCGATGCCTTCGGGGCTGACGCCGGGGAGGTCGAAGGCCACCACGTACTCGTCGCCCTCGCGGTAGGCGTCCATGGGCATCGGGGACGGCCGGGACCAAGTGGCCGGGCCCAGCAGCTGCTGGGTCAGCCTGTCCAGCTCACGGAAGGGGTCAGTGCGCATCAACATGGGAAAACACCTCCAGGAAGGTCTCGGCAGTGGCTGCCAATGCGCCTCACTGACACCGTTGTAACATGTCATCCAATGGATGACAAACGCAGTGTCGTCCGACCGATGACATGAGGGAGGTGGCCATGACCCAGGCCGACCAGCCGGCATCGTCCAGCGCCGACACACCGAGCCCGGCGTCGTTCCTCGCCGCCGCGGCGGCCCTGCACGCCATAGACGACGCCCTGCAGACCGCCCGGCACGAGATGGGTGGTACTGCCGAGACGCAGGACGTCGGCCCGGAGCGGGCGCTGGCCTCCCTTCTGCTGCTGAGGCAGGTACGCGAGCAACTCGCCGGATGGGAAACCGGCCTGATCGAAACCGCCCGCCAGGCGGGCGCCAGCTGGGCGGACCTCGCTCACCCCCTCGGCGTCGCCAGCCGCCAGGCCGCCGAACGCCGCTACCTGCGCGGCCGTCCC